>SLQC01000381.1 GCA_007131625.1 Balneolales bacterium
ATGCGGAAGCGTGAATTGGGTAGATACTATTAGGTCGGTTTGCACAAAATGCTGCCGAAGAGGTTCGGGAAGCTATTATGGAGTTGGAGAGCGAGGGGCCGCTTGATGGACTGGTACTGGATCTCCGGAATAACCCGGGTGGCCTTTTGGATGAGGCGGTAAAAATCATCGACAAATTTGTGCCTGCCGGTGAAAAAGTAGTCTGGACTGAGGGCCGAATGTCACGTGCCAATCATAGTTATGAGACATCCGAAGATCCGGTTTATCCCGACAAGCCATTGGCCATACTGCAGAACAGTGGCAGTGCCAGCGCTTCGGAAATCGTCGCCGGAGCATTACAGGATCTGGACCGAGCCGTAATCATCGGTGGCCGCAGTTTCGGAAAGGGGTTAGTTCAGATCGTACAGCCGCTCTCCTACAATATGTCGCTGAAAATAACTACATCCAAGTATTTTATTCCAAGCGGCCGGTCGATTCAATCCACTCCCTTTATTTCGGAAGAGGAGATTGTCAAGATGAGTGAAGTCCCCGATTCGCTGCGGACGCAGTTCTCGACTCGGTCGGGTCGGGTCGTCTTTGAGGGAATCGGGATAGAACCGGATATTCTCGTTGAAAAACGGCAGCAGAGCATACTTGAGATCGCACTGCTCCAGAACAGTCATTATTTCTTTTTTGCCAATGAATATGCTTCAAAGGCTGATACTTTGGATAGTAACACGGACACCGCCGAGTTATTTGAACAATTCCGCAAGTATCTTGACGATCAGGACTTTACATACACCACAAGAGCCGAGCGCAGTATTGAAAGTTTTACGGAGTCTTTGGACGAGTCGCTTAAGGATGCATCAACGGAACAACTCAACACAATAAAAGAGATGATTGCACAGAAGAAGCAGCAAGAGAAGGAACACTTATCCGACTATATTAAACAAGAACTCTATTTGGAACTGGTATCCCGTTTTGAAGGACGAAGTGGTCGTATTCGGAATCAGCTAAAAACCGACGAAGCAGCCATGAAGGCAGTTGATGTCTTATTGAGCTCCGACCGCTACGCATATATCCTGGAACCATAGAATTGCTGAAAGCAGATTTACATATACATACCACGGCATCCGACGGTAAACTGACACCGACGGAAATAGTATCTCAAGTTCTGAAGACCGATTTGGAGGTCATCGCTATTACAGATCATGACACAATTGCCGGTGTTGAGGAGGCACAGCAGGCCGCTCGGGGAACATCCCTCAGAGTTGTGCAGGGTGCGGAAGTGAGCACACTCTTCGAAGGTCGTGAGTGTCATCTTCTGGCCTATGCCTTCAAAGACGCAGGCATCATGCACGAACTGTTGAAAAATCAGAAAAACCGCCGAATTAAACGGGCGCAATCGATCATCGGGAACCTGAACAAACTCGGCTTTGATATTAGTTATGACGAAGTGCGTGGAGAAGCCGGCCAGGCATCCATCGGTCGGCCTCACATCGCTCGGGTCATGATCAAAAAAGGGTATGCTTCGGATTTGCAGGAGGTTTTTTTTCGTTATCTGGGCAATGACTCCAGCGCCTATCACAAAATTGACTACCCCGACATCTCTGAAGCCATCAGCATGGTACACCGCGCCGGAGGTGTGACGGTATTGGCCCATCCCGGTGATTCCGTCAATTTTACAGCTTTGAAAAAAATGAAAGAGTACGGGCTCGACGGCATCGAATGCTATCATCCGTCCCATAACACGTCTCATCAGCGACGGTATCTCGATTATTGCCACAACTACGATCTGCTCCCCACGGGAGGATCGGATTTTCATGGAATGGTTCAGGATAACAATCATCTGGGCGTAATACATATTCCACTAGACCCGGATACACCGCTGCTGAAAACGCTGGAAACCACATTGGCCAGCACAACTGAAACCAATTGAGAAACCGTATGCAAGTGAACAAGATAGAAGGTACTTTCAACGTTAAGGATGTCAGGATCGGAATCGTTGTATCCCGATGGAACAGTTTCATAACGGAGCGTCTGCTGGAAGGAACCGTCGATACGTTGAGACGGCACGGGATAGAAGAATCGCGTATAGATGCTGTATATTGTCCGGGATCTTTTGAAATCCCGCTGGTAGCATCAAAACTGGCTGAAACCGGCAAGTTTGACGCTCTGATTTGTTTGGGTGTCGTTATCCGGGGCGGAACACCGCATTTTGAATATATCGCGACCTCGACCACTCGGGGGATTTCCGATGTTATGTTAAAGTATCAGATACCAGTAGGATTCGGTCTGTTAACTACTGACACCATCGAACAGGCCATTGAGCGGGCCGGCACTAAAGCAGGTAACAAGGGTGGAGAAGTGGCAATGACCATCCTGGAAATGATCTCACTCTCCGGGCAGCTCGATTCGTTGTGAGTTTCTGTTGTCAATAGAAATGTAACCGGGTTACACATAAATCAATAAATTTTTGAATACTGCAGACCTTTCATATAAAGTCACATCGACCGAAGATGAGGACAAGCAAACGTTTCTTCAGAAACAAGGAGAAATACCAAAGCATATCGCCGTCATAATGGATGGCAATGGCCGATGGGCGAAAAGCAGGGGCAGCGTGCGGATTTTCGGGCATAAAGCAGGTGTGGATTCAGTTCGGGATATCACCGAAGCATGTGCCCAGATCGGCGTGAAACACCTCACTTTGTACGCTTTCTCAACAGAAAACTGGGGGCGTCCCAAAGGAGAGGTCAGTGCCCTGATGAGGCTGCTTGTTCAGTCGCTGCGAGACGAAACAAGGAAACTGGATGAGAACGATATCCGACTTGTTTCCATCGGTGAATTGGACCGACTGCCGCCTACTTGTCGCCAGGAATTGGAAGACGCCAAGGAATTAACCGCCGGAAACAGCAGAATGACACTCTGCCTTGCCCTGAGTTATTCGGGACGATGGGATATCTGCCAGGCCGTCAAAACAATCTCGCAAAAAGTTAAGGAAGGAGAGTTGCTCCCGGATGAAATAAGTGATGAACTGATCTCCGGTCACCTTGCCACGTCCGGATTCCCCGATCCCGATCTGATCATTCGCACAAGTGGAGAATACCGGTTGAGCAACTTTCTGCTCTGGCAATCAGCTTATTCAGAGCTGTTTGTGACCGATATCTATTGGCCGGATTTTCGTCGGGATGAGTTGTACAGAGCAATAGAATCTTATCAGAACAGAGAGCGTCGGTTCGGGAAAGTCCCGTCTCGGATGGATGTGGATGAGTCATCCGTTGCTTTACATTAAAGAAACCGGAATTTCATCAAAATAAAGACTTTATCAGGACGTTCAATTATCGTGTTTTCATTTTTTAAAAATATATTAGTCGCCACTTTTTTCACCTTTCTCTGTTTTGCCGGCACAAATGTGATTCAGGCACAAATTACACCCGGTGCACAATCAGAGGAGGATGATGTCGTATTTCGACCGGTTAATCCGTTAGAAAACCAGCCCCGTATGTACGAAATTCTTGATATCACCGCAACGGGCAGCCAGTTTTATAGTGAAACCTTTATAATTGCGACCTCAAATCTGAATGTTGAAACCAATATTCGGATTCCCGGAGACGATATTCCGCAGGCTATAAAGCGCCTTCACAACACCGGGTTGTTTTCCGACGTGAAAATCTATAAGGAAATAATTGAGGGCGACGGTATCGCTCTGGAGATTATGGTTACAGAGCAGCCGCGACTCGAATCGTTTGAGATTGAGGGTGTACGACGCTCCCAACGAAGGGATCTCCGTGACAAGATTCCACTCAGCACTGGTTTTGCGGTAACCGAATCGGCCAAAAGGCAAAGCGTCAATACAATCCTTCGGTATTACGAGGAACAGGGTTATCGAGACACGGAAGTCAATGTGATCGTCTCTGAAACTGATACTCTTCGCAATCGTGTATCCCTGATATTTGATGTTGATCGTGGTGAACGGATTGAGATAAAAACGATCGAATTTGAAGGAAATGAATCATTATCTGACCGAAGGCTTCGCAGGAACTTCGGGGATATTAAAAGGGATCGCTGGTGGCGTATATTTACACGTCAGACGTATAACCGGAGCGAATATGAAGAAGGCAAGGATGAGCTGATGCAGTTTTATCGCAAAAATGGCTTCCTGGATGCCCGGGTTGTTGAGGATTCGGTGTATGTCTACAGCCGGCGCAGAGACAAACAGGCCATCGGAGTCTATTTGGTAATTGACGAGGGTCCGCAATATCGACTCAGGAATATCACATGGGAGGGAAATACCGTCTATTCGGACGAGCAGCTTACCCAGGCCCTTGAAATGGAACGGGGTGATGTCTTCAATGAGGAACAATTCGAGGAAAATCTCAGAATGAATAGGCACAATACGGATGTCACAAGTATGTACAACGACATCGGATACCTCTTTTTCAGTGTTCAGCCGGAATTTCAACAGGTCGAAGGCGACTCACTGGATGTGACTCTTTATATTGTGGAAGATGAAATCGCCACCGTTCGGATGGTTGAATTTACTGGCAATACAAAAACTCACGACGATGTGGTTCGTCGTTCTCTTCGCAATCTTCCCGGATCCCGTTACAGCCGTTCAGCCATTATGCGATCGATTCGTGAATTGGGACAGCTCGGTTATTTTACGCCCGAAGCGATACACCCCGATCTGGATGTCGATTATGAAAACAAGATGGTCGACATCCACTACATGCTGGATGAATCGCAGAGTACCGACAATTTTGAGTTTTCAGGCGGGTATGGTGGTCGGCAGTTCGGACTTATACTGGCTGCAGGGGTTAATTTCAACAACTTTTCCGCGCAAAATTTCTTCAACAGTGAAGCTTGGAGTCCACTTCCAAGTGGTGACGGCCAAAGGCTTTCGCTTGGTGTTCAATTAACAGGTCAGGGATACCAGAATTTCAGCTTCGGGTTCCAGGAACCCTGGTTTCTCGGTAGGCCAAATTCATTTGGGATCAACCTTTCCTACAGTCTGTTCTCCGGTCGGACCAGTGCTATGCTGACTACTAGCTCAGCCCGGCAGGAGATGTTTTCCGGTTCCGTCTCTTATGGCAGGCGACTTGCATGGCCAGACGATTACTTTCGCCATATCACGCGACTTCGCTATCAGTATTTTAATGTCGCGGGATATGTGAGTATGCTGGGTGGACAAGCCAGTATCATTTCTGTTGAGCAGGAGATACAGAGAAATTCACTGGACAATCCCATCTCGCCCACTATGGGCTCCAAGTTCGCGATCACAGGTGAAGCGGCCCCGCCGACACCTGGCTTCTCCCAGTACTTTAAGACAGGTCTGGAATTTCAGCATCATATACCGATTATCGGTAAACTTGTATCGACTTACGGCGCCGAGTTTGGCTATATGGGCTGGTTCGGTCAATCCAACCGCAGTCAGTTTCAGCGCTTCTATCTTGGTGGAACACCGTTGCAGCAACAGCAGGTGTTTACACGGGACAATATCGACATGAAGGGCTATCCCGGCGGTTTTGAAGGTTCTATTTCTCCATACCGGGACGGTGAGGCAATCGGTGGTACGGTCTATAACAAATATTACACGGAATTGCGTTTTCCGCTGATCAGCAATGAACAGGTTCAGCTGATCCCATACGCTTTTGCAGAAGCCGGCAACGCTTATCTGGGATACAAACGGTATGATCCGTTCAATGTGAAACGGGCTACTGGTTTCGGTGCCCGTATCTTCATGCCTATTCTGGGACTGATAGACCTGAGTTACGGCTATCGTTTTGACGGCCTGGAAGTGTCCGGTGTAAATGCCGGTGAATGGCAATTTCTGTTTAATATTGGAGCTCCATTCTGATGAACAAATCACTTGATTTCCTGATTGTTTTTTTAACTTTTGTATTACTGTTAACGGCTTCTTCCGCGTATGGACAGCAGAAAATCGGGTACATCGATTCCGATTTTATCATGGATGAAATTCCGGAATACAGCGGGATCCAACAGCGTCTTGAAACGATCGCCCAGAATTGGAAAGGGGAGATAGAGGAAATGAACGTTGAAATTGAACGAATGAAACAGGAGTTTGAGGCACGGGAAATACTATTTACTCCCGATATCCGGCAGCAACGACAGCAGGAGATTGATCAGAAAGTCAGGGAAAGAGAACAGTATATAAACCGTCGGTTTGGGCCGGAAGGGGATTATTTCCGACAACAGCAAGAATTGCTCGAGCCTCTGCAACAGCGAATTCTGGAAGCGGTAGTGAAAGTTGCTGAACGTGAAAACTTTGATCACGTCTTTGACCGTGCAGGTGACTATCTTTTTCTCTATTCCCGGCAGCGGTGGAATATCAGCCTTGATGTATTGGAAGAGCTCGGTATTTTTGTTGATGAAGACACTATTTAATCCATATGAGACAACAAAATATCATTATTAAACGTACTATTCTCTGTGTTCTTTTGATGTTCTTTTGCAATCGATTTAAGAAAAGTATTATCTTTATAACCTTATTAAAAAACTGAAAATAAAAATTATGCGTTTTTTATTCACAACAGTGGCTTTGACTTTGGTGTTTGCGGTATCGGTTGCCTCCCAACCGAGAGTAGGCTATTTGAATCCGCAGACGGTTCTGGACAATCTTCCGGAAAAAGATGCTATTGAGCGCCAGCTGAATCGATTTCTGGATCAGCGGGAAGCTGAATTCGAAGAAAAAGCCATCGAATTTCAGAATATTCTGGCCCGTTTTCAACAGGAAGCCCCCGAACTTTCGGAGGCCGAAAACCGGCGAAGACAGCAGGAGTTGCGGGTGAAAGACCAGGAACTGGAGGATTTTCAGAGGAGAATGCAGCGGGAACTCGAACAAAGACAGTCTGAACTCCTGGGACCGATCCTACAGGAAATGAACAGCATTATTGAAGCCATTGCTGTTGAGAAAAATCTGGATTATGTGCTCAATGAAGCAACCGGTGAAGGAGAACTGTTTTTGCTCTATGTATCGGATCAGGGTAAAGAACAGCTCAATCTTACCGACGAAGTTTTATCAAGAATGTTAAATTAAGAACAATACAGGTAACTCATATAATGAAAAAAGTTTGGATTTTATTTGGATTTGTATTTGTCATCGGACTAACGGCTCCCGTGGAAATAGCGCAGGCACAAGATCAGCTGACGATCGGATATGTCGATCCTTCGATGATCATGAGAAGTATGCCGGAAATGGCAGCCATTGAGCGTAGACTTCAAAATTTTGTTGAACGGAAACGCCAGGAATTTACCGAGAAAGAGGCTAACTTCAACCAGGAAGTGGAACAGTATCAACAAAAAATTGCGGTTATATCCGAAGAAGCCCAACGGCAGGAAGAACAGCGTCTGGCAGAGTTGAATCTTGAACTTCAAGAATTCCAACAAAATTTTCAGCAAGAGATTCAGGAACGGCAATACACGTTACTCGAACCACTGCTCGATAAAATACAGGGTGCTATTGAAGAGGTAGCCAGTGAGAGAAATATGACATTTGTCCTCAACACCATGACCAACCAAGGCGATTTCATCATTCTTTACGCATCCGATGAAGCACAGCAGAATTATGATATAACGGACGCTGTCATGCAGCGTCTTGACCTCATGTAAGAGTATGGTACGGAGGTAATCTTCAACCTCTCTTTCTGCCTGTGCAATCACACGATCCATACCGGCTGGAGAAAAATCTTTGGGATGAGGGGTTTCAAAGAGTCATGGGGCTCGATGAAGTTGGCCGTGGATGTCTCGCCGGTCCGGTCGTTGCAGCAGGTGTTGTGCTTGATCCTGCACATCCTGTGCCGGGTATCACCGACAGTAAAAAGCTCAATGCAGTTCAGCGGGCAGCTATTGCCGAAAAGATAAGATGTCAAGCCTTATGCTGTACGGTAGCCTGGTGTGATATCGAGGAAATCAACAGGTACAATATTCTGAATGCTTCACTCAGGGCAATGGCTAAATGTGTAGATAAAGCAGATCCGCAACCTGATTTCCTTTTGATCGACGGAAACAAAGGAATCGATACCATGCTTATTCGCTCCGAGACGGTTATCGGAGGCGATTATAAGAGTGCAAGTATCGGCGCCGCATCTATTCTCGCTAAAGTCTACAGAGATCAATTGATGCTGGAACTGCACAGGCAGTTTCCGGAATTCGGGTGGGATAAAAATGTCGGATATCCAACATCCCGTCACTATGAGGCATTGGCAACTTTTGGCTATACCCCTTGTCATCGGACCTCATTTCGATTACGCACAGAACAAATTTATCGGAAATCATCAGGATGATAGT
This sequence comes from Balneolales bacterium, assembly GCA_007131625.1. Classification (GTDB taxonomy): domain Bacteria; phylum Bacteroidota; class Rhodothermia; order Balneolales; family Natronogracilivirgulaceae; genus SLQC01. Next base: position 8,287 of record SLQC01000381.1, read on the forward strand.
CTGGACAACCCGGCGAATAGTCAGAAAAAATGTGCGGGGAGTTCAAGTGTGCAAGTGACAGAGCTTTCAGGAGTAGATGCTGAACTCTCGCTTGTAGAAATCGAAATTAAGGCAGATAGCCAGCATAATAGTGTATGAGAGAAAAGCCGAACCACCGTAACTGATGAATGGCAGTGGGAGTCCGATTACCGGAAGCAATCCCATCGCACTGCCCAGATTAATCACAAAATGGACAAAGAAGATGGTTGTCACCCCGACAATCACAAGCTGGGCAAACGGGTGTTTATGCTCGCCGGCGATATTGAGCAGACGCAAAAACATGATGGCAAAAATCAGTAGCAGCGATCCTGCCCCAATGAAACCGAACTCCTCGGCAATTACCGGAAAGATGAAGTCAGTCCACTGTTCTGGCAGGAATCGGAGCTGTGTTTGCGTTCCTTCCAGAAATCCCTTACCCCAAAAACCACCTGACCCAATTGCCGTTTTGGCCTGGAGTACATTCCACCCGGCTCCTTGCGGATCGATAGAGGGATTGACGAAAGCCTCGATTCGAGCCTGTTGATGGGGTTTGAGAACCTGATGAAGGGCAACCTGGACCCCGATGACGACGAGTATTCCAACAATCAGAGCTGATGTGGTCAGCCAGACTCGTTTCTGAATAAAAAAGATGGCGACAGTGAGAATCATTACAAAAATGAGTCCGATTTTCCAGTTTAATACGGAAACATATGCTATGATTGCGGGAGATATAAGAAACAGAGAAATACCGTATGGGAGCCCGGACCAGAAAAGCATGACCGGAATTATTGAAAGCAGGACAATGGCGGTACCGGCATCGTTCTGTAACACGATGATGATACTCGGGATAATCATCAATATAATGGCGAACAGTGCAGATCCGATATGTTCGGTAGTGATATCCCGTCGGCTGGTCAGGTAGTTGGCGACCACCAGTATTGTCGCCAACTTAAGCATCTCACTGATCTGAAAACGGACATTTCCGATCACAAGCCACCGTTTGGCACCGCCAGCCTCCGTTCCCCATATTACGGTTGCTATGGCCAGGATGATACAAATGACATAGAGGAGGTAGGAGAGCTGCTGAATCGTACGCGGATTGATAAATTGGATGGTGACCAGGGCTACTAAGGAAATGGCTACCCAAACAAGCTGATTGTAAAAATTATTCTGTATGTAATCAGGCAAGAATTGGGAAACAGGTCCGAGAGTTGCACTGTAGATGGCCACGAGCCCCGCTGTCAGAAGAAAAACCCAACAGATAATCAGCAACCAGTCAAACTCTTTATACCACGCCATTTATTAACTACTCCTGTTCTTCACGAGGTGTGAACGTTTTAA
>SLQC01000173.1 GCA_007131625.1 Balneolales bacterium
GTCCGTTATGGTCCCTTTAAAATGTTCCGCTAAAACGAGAATGTCGCTTTTCATTGGTTTGCCTCCTTCTATAAAATTCCCCGGTCATTAAAAACCTGAATCAATTTGCCGGTAATCTTTTCGGCATCCCCTTCAATTATTTCGGCTCTGCCCGTATCTTCAGGCTTGAACATTCTTTCTATGGATAATCCGGAAGGGGGCTTGTCCACTGGCACTTCGATTTCTTCGATTTGGGTTGATTTTTTTGCTGCACGAATTTTGGCAATGGGAACATATCGCGGTGGTTTTTCAGCGGCCTGTATACCCAGTACAGCCGGCAGGGACATTTCATATTCACCGCGTACACCTCCGGTAAATTCTTTGTTAAATGCAACCTTGTTGGTATTTGTATCTACCTGAACGGCAGTTATAACACCGTTACAATTGATGTTTAAATAATCACCAATGAAATAGACGGCTTCGCCTTCAAGGTCGTCCGATCCTTGCGTACCGGTGAGAATTAATGTTTGTTCATCGGGTTCACCTGTTTCCTGCCTGATGTAGGATGTAAATAATTTTGCGAGTTCAGGTATCCTTGATTCCTGGTCGACACCGGTGATCTTAACGACCTTGTCGGCTCCTTTTGCGATGGCGCCGTAAAGGACTTCGTCTATTTCAGGATCATCGATGGATACTGCAATAACTGTGGCTCCGTACTTTTCTTTTATAATAATGGCCTGTTCAAGAGCGTGTTCATCGGACTCGTTCAATTTGAGTCGGATCCATTCTTTATTCAGTGACTTGCAATCTTCGGCAATTTCGAGTTCCTCAACTACATCAATGTACATTTTGAGAAATACAATTATCTTCATTGGATATTCTCCTTTCGAGGGGGGTATTCATAGACATTTTGCATATATGATTAACCGATAGACAAACTGTCGGAACGGTTTGATTACCGGACCTTTCGGTCGATCAACCGATCCCTGTGGTCAAACAGCGTGATTTCCAACGGCATTTTACCAAGGGCATGCGTGGCGCAGCTCAGACACGGATCATAGGCTCTGATGGCCACTTCGACCGCATTCATCATGGGCTCTGTTATCTTTCCCCGGCCGTTCATCTGAGCTTTGGCCACAATATGGATGGCTTCGTTCATAGGCTGATTGTTATGGGTGGTGGAGACGATCAGGTTGGCCATTTCAATCTGATCCGACGCATTGATTCGATAATGATGAAACAACGTACCTCGGGGGGCTTCAATCAGTCCGATACCTTCATTTTGCCGGGTACCTTTTTTCACACGGTCTTCCCCCTGCAAATCGGAATCCTCAAGTAATTCTTTGATGGATTCCGCTGCAAAAAGGGATTCGATAAGACGTGCCCAATGGGTATGCATGCACATATCATTGGGTTTGCCGTTGGTGTAAGCCTTGTAAACCTCAAAGGCCTGTTGTGCTTTGGGAGTTGGAATAAAATCGCATGTATTGAGCCGGGCCAATGGTCCCACCCGGTACCATCCTTTTTCATTACCCAGCTTCGTCAAATAGGGGAATTTCATATAAGTCCAGGATCGGACCTCTTCGGCGATGTGATCAAGATAGTGCTGATAATCCACATCGTCCAGCAATTTGTTACCCTCGGCATCCACAGCTCTGAGTTTTCCATGATATAGATCCAGTGCACCGTCTTTTCCAACCAGGCTGAGATGATTGGATGGGAATTTGGAAAAATGATCCACCATGTCCCTGTGTTTCTTGTGATACTCTCTGAACAGGGTGACAGCGGCTTCCGCCCATGAGATCATAGTATCGGCATTCAGCGGGTCTTCTCCCTTCAGGAAGCGATCTCGTTCTTCCACACTCAGATTTTTGTTGATTCCACCGGGTATGGCACCGGTTCCATGGATTTTTTTGCCGGCAGTAGCCTCGATAATTTCCTGTCCGTATTTTCGCATCATGACTCCTTGCACGGCAAGGTCTCTGTAATCAGGTGATGTGACCAGTCCGATCACATTTCTGACAGCCGGGTCGGCATCAATTCCCAGCAGCAGATCCGGTGAAGCCAGATGAAAAAAATGGAGGGCGTGTGATTGCAGGATCTGCCCGTAATGCATCAGTCTTCTCATTTTTTCCCCGGTTGGGGTGAGCCCATCACCGGTGCCTGCACCGACAATAACATCCATGGCCTTGGCGGCACCCAGATGGTGACTAACCGGACAGATACCGCACAATCGTTGTACGAGAACAGGTGCTTCCCAGTACGGCCTGCCCTGTACAAAGCGCTCAAAACCCCGGAATTCCACGATATGAAACCGGGATTGTGTAACTTCGCCCTCATCATTGAGATGAATGGTTACTTTGCCGTGTCCTTCAACCCGGGTTACAGGGGATATAGTGATTTTTTGTGCCATCTGTCATTTTAAAAGGTTAATCATATTTGAATACCTCATAGGGCAGATCCATTTCACTGTTGTTGATCAAAGCATTCAGAGCGTTCCAGATCAGTTCAGCGTTGGGTGGACAACCCGGCAGAAAAAAATCGATCTTCACCACCTCATGACACGGATACACCCGGTCCAGCAGGATGGGAAGCTCATCATCATTGGGCATGATTTTCATCTCGTTGGTATTGCGGACCGTGGGTCCATTCAGATATGCTTCATCCAGGCATTCTTTTATAGGAATTCCGTTTCGCATGGCCGGCAACCCACCCATAATGGCGCACTCACCCACAGCGACAAGAATACGGCAATTCTTTCTAAATGCTTCAAGTACATGAACATTCTCGTCAAGACAACAACCACCCTCTATAAGACCGATATCGCATTGTCGTGTAAAATTCTTGATATCATTGAAAGGCGACTTGTCAAATTCCACCAATTCTGCCAGTTCGAGGATGCGTTCATCGATATCCAGCAGAGACATGTGACATCCGAAACATCCGGCCAATGAAGTCGTGGCTATTACGGGTTTTTGCATGACTGATTATCCTTTTAATTTATTCTTCGAGTTCGCTGCCGATGGGATGTTTATCATATTTTCGCCGGCCGATAGGAGTTTCAAATCCCTGTCCCCGTTTTATTATGGCGCCGACGGGGCAGATATCCACAGCTTTTTGAGCCAGTTCTTCTGTAAGATTTTCGGCCAGATCGGGATCAACATATATCCTGGTTTTAAACCCCCGATTCAGAAAAGCAAAGATGTTTTTTCCGTCTTTGTCCTTGATTACCCTGATGCAGCGTTTGCAAAGGATACAACGGTTATGATCTTTTATGATCCTGGGATGGGTGAAATCAATATTGCGTCTGGGGAACAGAAACGGATACCGGGGTACTGTAATGGCATATCGGTAGGCCAGGGCTTGCAATTCACAATTCCCGCTTTTTTCACAGGTCGGGCACAGGTGATTACCTTCAACAAAAAGCATTTCAATGATCGATTTACGCAGGTCGTTGAGTTCGGGTACGTTGTTCTCTATTTCCATTCCATCGTGAACCCGGCTGGTGCACGACGTCATAAGTTTTCCGTTGACCCGGACTGTGCAGGTGCGGCATGCTCCCTTCGGAGGTACTCCCTGAACATCGCACAGCGTAGGGATGTAAATATTATTCTGCCGGGCAGCATCGACTATATAGGATCCTTCCCCGGCCATGCATTTCACCCCGTCAATTGTAAATGTACTCACTTTGCCCATGAGACTTGGTATTTATTGTGAAACCCGGTTTGAATTCAGATTATAGGTTATGCATATGTATTTCTGCTGCAAGTATTCATTTTATCTGCATATGACTATGAAAGAAGCTTTTAAAAGTGGGTATACGGCAATTACTCCATCAGGGGAAACCTTCCGGTTGCTGTTCCAGCCTCCTGAATGGCTCTGTTAAGGTCAAATCCCATGTCGTAATGTGTTCCCCCCCTGATTCTCTGGTCGTACAAGTGCTTGAAATTCAGAATACTGCTCACAATAGGGTTTGCCGCTGTTTGGCCCAGACCGCATCGGCTGGCCTTCAGTACTTTTGCCCAATTCACCATGTCTACAATATCACTGTTCATACCTCGGGCATTCAGTATCTTGTTCAGCTTGTTCCGCAACAGCACCGGCATGATCCGGCAGGTAGAGCAGGAACCACAGGATTCATCAATAAAGAATGAGGTGAAATTCAAGACCACATCCTGAAGCAGATCACGGGTGTGGTTAAACAAAATAAGGGATCCGCCTGTAGAGAGATCGGCATAACAGAGTATTCTGTCAAAATCGCCGGGTCCGATCAATGATCCCGAGGGTCCTCCCACCTGAACCGCCTGCAGGTCATCGGCACCTGCCATTTCGCACATATCATTGACACTGAATCCCCATTCCACTTCATAAATACCCGGATTACGGCAATCGCCCGAGATACTTAATACCTTGGTGCCGGTTGAATCTTTTGTTCCAAAAGACCGGTACCAATTCCCCCCGTTAAGCAGCACTTTCACAGCTGCACAGAAGGTTTCAACATTGTTAACTACGGTAGGCTGATTGAGATACCCTTTTTCCACTGGGAATGGCGGCCTGTCCCTCGGTTCTCCGCGCTTGCCTTCGGCCGACTCTATCAAAGCTGACTCTTCACCGCAGACATATGAACCGGCTCCCAGTTGAATTCGGATATCAAAATCAAATCCTTTTATTCCGGCAATATCTTTTCCAAGAAATTTTCTTTTATGAGCACCCTGAATAAGATTTTCAAGATATTTTTTCAGGTATTTATACTCGTGTCGCATATACAGGATGCCGTGGGAAGCTCCTGTTGCATATGCGGCAATTACCATCCCCTCAAGCAGCAGTTTGGGACGTTCGGTCAGGATTACTCGGTCTTTAAATGTTCCTGGTTCCCCTTCATCTGCATTGCAGAAGATATATTTCTCACTGGATTCGGTTTGTCTGCACAGTTCCCATTTCATTCCGGTCGGAAACCCGGCTCCACCACGTCCCCGCAAGTTAGAGTTTTTTACTTCATCAATAACCTGTCCGGGGGTCATCTTTGGCAAAATTTCCCGAATAACTTTTCCCGGTTTGTAATCGGGGCTGAGTACCGGGCCGATTTTCCGGATGTTGTTGTTGATGATCGCACGAATATCTTTGTTACTGTTTTGTCCGTCACCAAACCCTTCTACGATCAGTTCATCCATCGTTTTCCCGGCCTTAATATCCCGGATCAGCTCTTTTGCCCGAAATGGGGTGAGATTGGGAAATATTCTATCGTTTATAATCGCGGCCGGTTCCTGATCACTCATACCGATACAGGAAGTTTCAAATAATCCGATTAATCCATCACGCGTAACGGAATTGAACGGAATGCCCGTTTCGTGTTCAAAAGTTCGTGCAACGGTATCCCGTCCCATCATACAGGCAACAACACTGGTGTTAAGATAGATGGAATACTTTCCCCGGGGCTTTTTAGAGAAGAAATGATAAAAGGATCGGGTCTGTTCCACATCGGCTTTGGAAATATTCAGTCCGAGAGCTGCTTGCTCTATGGCTTGATCGCTGATGTAACCGGCCTCAGACTGAATATCAATGAGGATATCCATTAATTGGGTCGGGTCCCGTTGATACGTATCAAGAATGGAGGAGACGCTTTGTTCCATGAGTGACGGGATTGATGATGCATGTGAAGATGCATATAATAGTACATTAATATAATATCACTATTTATGAACTTTTCTTTAATTTTTAGTTTTTTTTTGCACTAAATTACAGTACAAGATTAGCCGGATTTCGACTAATTTGTTAATAATATTTATCTTTGTGGAAGGTTGACAGGGAGCGGAGTGCATCAATGCAAGACTTGTTACATACACGGCAAATCTCTTTAAAAGGTCTGGTACAGGGTGTAGGATTCAGGCCCTTTGTGTACAGACTGGCGCACAAATATGATCTGAAAGGATGGGTAAACAACACCAATGAAGGTGTTGTCATACAGGTTGAAGGTAACGAAATGCAGATTGACAGTTTTTTGGAGGAACTTGTGCGAAATCCCCCGAAAGCATCAGCCATTTATTCCGTACATCAAAATGACTGTTCCCCGGATTATTTCACTGACTTCAGTATACTGAAAAGCCGGACTACCTCCGATCGGATCACACAGGTCAGTCCGGATATTGCCGTCTGTGACGACTGCATTCGTGATATGAAGACACAGGCACATCGTTTGGCGTATCCGTTTATCAATTGTACCCATTGCGGTCCAAGATTTACCATAATTCGCAAATTGCCTTATGACCGGCAAACAACCACAATGGAGCCCTTTGCCATGTGTGATGTTTGCCGCAGTGAATATGAAGCCGTGCATGATCGCCGGTTTCATGCTCAACCGGTGGCCTGTACCTTCTGCGGACCGGAATATACGCTGATTCACGGAAAAGAGCGTGTAACAGGTATTTACCAAATCCTGGAAACTTGTGCAGAAATTACAGCAAACGGAGGAATTATTGCCATTAAGGGATTGGGAGGCTTTTATCTGATGTGTAATGCTGCCGACGAGTTTGCGGTTGGGAAATTGCGGAATGCCAAACACAGAGACGGCAAGCCTTTTGCTGTGATGGTCCGGGATCTTGAAACAGCAGTGTATTATGCTGCAGTCACACCGCGTGAAGAGGAATTGCTGGTCTCATGGCGCAGGCCCATCGTTTTACTGAAACAGCGAAGAGCACTCGCTAAAGAAATCAATCCCGGGTGTTCCACTCTTGGGCTGATGCTCCCGTATATGCCTTTTCATCATCTGATGTTTGAAAAACTTGCACTTAATGCGGTTGTTATGACCAGCGGCAATCGTTCCGATGAGCCCATTGTAATCGATAACCGGCAAGCACAGGAAACTTTTCGTGATATGGCCGACGCCATCCTGACGTATAACAGGGAGATCAGTAACCGTGTCGACGATTCAGTTGTGTTTGTGGTTCATGAAAAACAGCGGATCGTCAGACGTTCCAGAGGATATGTTCCGGAACCGATCAGGCTTTCGTATCCGGTGGAAGGCATTTTGGCAACCGGTGCGGAACTGAGCCATTGCTTTGCCATTGGAAAAGGCAAGGATGCCCTTTTGAGCCAGCATATCGGTGACCTCAAAGATCCCGAAACCCATGCTTTTTTTCAGGAAACGGTATCCCGGCTTTGTGATCTGTTCCAGGTGCATCCCGTTTGTGTGGCCTGCGACATGCACCCCGATTACCTGTCCACCGGGTTTGCCAACTCGTTGTCATTACCTGTGATAAATGTACAACACCATCATGCACATATTGCCGCATGCATGGCCGAATACCAACTGAATGAACCGGTGATCGGAATTTGCTGGGACGGTAGCGGACTTGGGAGTGACGGGCACATATGGGGTGGAGAATTCTTGTATGCCGACCTCTCATCATTCAAACGATTTACCCATTTTGACTATATACCTTTGCCGGGAGGCGATAAAGCTGCCCGGGAAACCTGGCGTACAGGGGTGGCCTGCCTCTATCAGATATTGGGCAGGGACTTTTTAAAACGTGATCTCCCTTTCGTTTTAAAGGTCCGGGAAAAGCCGGAGTTGGATCTGATACTGCATGCCATCGACCGGAAACTAAATACCCCCTTGTCTTCTTCTGCAGGCAGGCTGTTTGATGCTGTAGCTGCCATTACGGACATAAGTCACTTTAATTCTTTCCATGCCGAAGCACCCATGAAGTTGGAAGCGATCGTTGATGACAGGGTGGAAAAGACCTATCCGTTTACCATCGGGAACACAGTTTCATTTGCGGCTATGTTCCGGGAAATTGTTTCCGATATTCAGAACAGGGTGCCTGTGCCGGTGATATCTGCAAAATTTCATAATTCCCTGGTTTCGGTTATCTTTACTGTAGCAAACAATATGAAAGAGCAGTGTAACACCGGCAAAGTCATTTTGTCCGGGGGCGTTTTTCAAAACAGATATTTATTGGAAAAAACTGAAGAGCGATTGAAAAATTCGTTTGATGTATACAGCCCTGAACAGGTTCCTTGCAATGATGCGGGCATAGCCTTGGGGCAGATGGCAGTAGCAGCGCAACAATTAAACAGAAAAAATTCATCCTGATTGCAAAAATATGTGTCTCAGTATACCGGGAAAAATAATCTCAATTGACAACGAAACAGCTAAAGTTTCTATCGGCGGCAGCTTGGTAGAGGCCGGACTTCAGTTGTTGGACGATGTCCGGGTGGGCGAATATGTACTCGTGCACAGTGGGTTCGCCCTGCAGCGAATCAGCGACGAGGAAGCGGAAAAGACGCTGGATCTGGTTCGGGAACTGGAAAATCTGACCGAAGGCGGAGACAAGTTTCCGTCAAAAAACGGGAACAGACTGAAGTGAAATATATTCAGGAATATCGCAATAAAGCCCTGGTTCGTTCCCTGCTGGAACACATTCATGCCTATGATGGACCGGAAGTTCATTTTATGGAAGTATGTGGTGGGCATACCATGGTTATTCAGAAATTCGGAATTCCTCCGTTGCTGCCTGAACGGGTTAAACTGGTTTCAGGGCCCGGGTGCCCTGTTTGTGTCACTTCCCGGCAATATGTGGATCATGCCATTGCACTCAGCCGTTTACGTCAGGTTGTCATTGCTACGTATGGTGATCTGATCCGTGTTCCGGGCAGCACCTCATCACTGGAAAAAGAAATATCACGGGGTGCCGATATTCGCATGGTTTATTCCACGCTGGAAGCACTGTCCATAGCCCGTGAGAATCCCTCCAAAAAAGTCATTTTTCTGGGTATTGGTTTTGAAACGACGTCGCCGGCCAGTGCTGCTGCGTTGATTCAGGCCCGCAATCAGAATGTGCGCAATTTTTTCCTTTTGAGTGCCCACAAGATTATGCCGCCGGCCATGGCGGCCATTGTGGATGAAGATGTTAAAATTGACGGGTACCTGGCACCCGGGCATGTGAGCACCATCACCGGCTCGGAAATTTTCCGGGATATCTCTGAAAGGTATGGATTGCCGGTGGTCGTTTCGGGGTTTGAACCTCTGGATATTCTTCAATCCATTTATATGCTGCTCAATCAGCTTGATTCGGGAGATATCAAGGTTGAAATACAGTATAAACGGGTCGTTACTCCCGAGGGGAACATGAAAGCCCGGAGGTTGATGAACGAAGCCTTTACGTTGCGTGATGATTGGTGGAGGGGCCTGGGAGTGCTCCCTCTGAGTGGAATGGCCGTCAGTGATCCGTTTGCCGAATGGGATGCGGAACGCAACTTTTCAGTGGAGGTTGAACCGACACGTGAGCAGAAAGGGTGTATTTGCGGTGAGGTATTAAAAGGGGTGAAACGGCCGGCCGAATGCCCGTTATATGCCACTGTTTGTGATCCGGCAAATCCTGTGGGGACGTGCATGGTATCCGAAGAGGGGGCTTGTCAGGCTTTTTATAAATATGGCAATGTATAAATGAATCAAGAGGACTTCCAGCATATAAATGATATGATGGATATGGCTTATCACAGAAATGAAACAGCGTAAACACATACGACTGGGTCACGGTAGCGGTGGAAAACTGACCCATGATCTTATCACAGAACTTTTTGTAAAGCATTTTGATAATGAGATGCTGCGTCAACTGGGGGATTCAGCTGTACTGCCGATGTCATTCCGGAAGATGGCA
>SLQC01000012.1 GCA_007131625.1 Balneolales bacterium
AGTCATGATTCATTTCATGGAGGCTCCATGTGACGATAGCCATCAGAAAAATCATATGAACCCCCTTTTCAAAAAATTGGAACGAATTGCCGAAAAAAAAGAACGGCGGGTAATCGGTTTAATGTCTGGCACCTCGATGGATGGACTGGACATCGCCCTTTGTCGGTTGTCCGGATCCGGTCCGGAAACCTCCTTTGAACTGGAGCGGTTTACGACCGTTACCTACCCGGCGGGTGTGCACCACCAGTTGATCGCATTCACATCAGCGGCATTTCTGGATCCTCAGTTATTGTGTGTTTGGCATACCCATCTCGCCCATATATACTCCGACTATTTAAACGACGCTCTCCGGCAATGGAGGGTCACGCCGGACGAGGTCGATCTGGTGGCCAGCCACGGACAGACGCTTTTTCATGCTCCGAAACATAAACACAATCTCGAAGGAATGCCGCACGCAACGATGCAGATTGGAGACGGTGATCATATAGCGGCCCGAACCGGAATTATCACGGTCAGCGATTTCCGGCAACGTGATACGGCTCGCGGTAACGAAGGAGCACCGTTGGCAGCATATGGCGATTATCTGCTTTTCAGTACGCGGGAGGTCAACAGGATTCTTCTCAATATCGGCGGGATATCCAACTTCACCTGGCTGGCGGCCGGGTCGGATACATTCCCGCCTTTGAGCTTCGATACCGGGCCGGGCAATACCCTTATCGACGCGGCTACCAGAAAACATTTCGACGGTATGAAATATGACAAGGGTGGCGGTCTGGCAGCCCGGGGTAAGATACATTACAAGCTGCTGCAACTTCTCAAACAACATCCCTATTTCAAGAAACCGGCTCCCAAATCAACCGGATTCGAGGTGTTCCATTTGAACTGGGTGGAGCAGTGTATGTCCGACTACGGGATAGAACTGCCTGCGGAAGATCTGTTGGCGACGCTCACCCGTCTGACCGTCGACACCGTATCCGATCAGATCCGATTGATTCTTCCGGATGGCGAACCGGTCGAAGTATTTGTCAGCGGAGGAGGTGCTCATAACAACATGGTTATGAAGGGATTTATGGAGTCGATTGATCCATTGCCAGTGTCGACAATAGATGCTCTGGGTGTGAGTGCTGATGCCAAAGAAGCCCTCCTTTTTGCGGCGTTGGCGAATGAACTTGTGTGTGGTAAAGAGACGCGGCTTCATCTTGGAAAAATATCATTGCCGGACGTATAACGTTCAACCGCAAGTCAAATCAGTGGTTCCGTAATGGAATCATTTATCCGATCCGACTTTTCCGGATATGGTTTTACCCATCCCTTGATCTGGTTCACCACAAGCCGTTTTCTGATTCACCAGATCATCGATTTTGGATAGTTTTTAAAAGGATTTTGCTTTTTACGTTGCGTGTTCAGCAGTTAGTCGGTTAACCCGAGTTGTTGAGAATCTTCCATTATACCGGTATGAATAAATAATTGCATATAACGCCAATAAGTTATTAATATCACAACACTTAATCACCTATTAGAGATTTACAAAACCAGCTATTTTACGTATGGAACAATTTTTTTTGAGAAAATCTAAAAAATAAAATGTGACACGATTTATTTTGACATTGTCTATTAATTATGTTATATCTTAGGTGTAAGGTTAGTGAATGTATTAGCATATGTATATGTATACATATGGCAATCGCACGTAATGGTAATCATTTAAAAACATAAAATAAATGAGATTATGTTTATGTGGCTTTTTTTAAATGTATCCGCATACCATATATGAGTGTTAGAAAATAAGGGAAGAATGGTAAATACGATTTTACAGCTTTAAACTACTCAATGTAATGCAAATCTAATACCTCGTAAGTCCATGAAAACAGATACCATATACAGGGTTTCCCTGAAAACTGTCGGGCTAATAGCAGGAATGCTACTTTTTGTAATGATGCTGATGAGGACCGGACAGGATGTTTATGCCACTCAAAATTTTATTAGTGGCACTGATAACATGATAAATACGAATATGAATGGTGAAGCTTCCGGTGAAGAGGAACGTGTAACCGAGATGTTTCAACAACCTATCCAGGGATTGGTAACAGATGTAGAAACAGGTGAAACTCTTCCAGGAGTCAATATTGTAGTGAAAGGGACTACAATAGGTGCGGCCTCAAACAATGCAGGACAATTTCAAATCGATGCTCCCACATTGGAGGATACCCTGATCTTTTCATACATTGGCTACCTGGAGCTGGAAGTTCCAATTGACGGTCGTTCAGAAATTAACGTTGAGATGATTCCCATAGCAATTTATGGTGAAGAGTTGGTCGTTGTTGGTTATGGTACGCAAAGAGCTGCAAATATTACAGGGAGCATTGCCAGGATAAGTGCGGCGGACGTGGCAAAGGTTGCAACACCAACGGTTACTCAATCTTTGCAGGGACAGGCACCAGGTGTTTTTATTAAAAATATGAATGCTCAGCCCGGCCAAAACTCTTCTACTATCAATATCCGCGGTTTTGGAACGCCTCTTTTTATTGTAGATGGCATACCGGTTTCTCAAAGGGTTTTTGAAGAGCTCGACCCCAATGATATTGAAGAGTTGAATGTTTTGAAAGATGCTGCTTCCGCAGCAGCGTATGGAGCCAGGGCTGGTAATGGTGTGATTATTGTTCAAACAAAACGGGGAAGAGAAACTCCACCCCAGTTCTCATATAAAAGTGAAATAGCGACCCAATATTTTCTGCCACATGCTATTCCTGACGTTGTAAGCTCGGTTGAATATTTGGAAATGTATAATGTCGTAGAGGAATCCAAGGGAAATCCACCGCGATACTCCTCTGAAATGATTGAAAATTACAGACAACACCTGGGTGGTTCAGACCCTGTAAATTTTCCCAATTCGAATGCGTATGAGGCGGTATTGAAAAATTATGCACCGATGACGCAACACACTTTGAATGTTAGAGGTGGTACAGAAAGCGTATCGTACTTCCTCTCCGGTGGCTGGTTCGGTCAAAAAGGTATGTTGCGGTCTGATGATATGAGATTTAACCGGTATAATTTACGTTCAAATTTGGATGTATCACTGACAGAGAGGTTAAGTTTAGGGTTGGACCTGAGTCTTACTACCAGGGATTATATTGGTCCGGATGGAGAATTGGACGGTGGTCTTGGTTTGAGGCTTCGTCGCTGGCGCCCATTTTATTCGCTTGAAATGCTCCCGGACGGCAGGTATAGAGGATATGGTACAACCGAAAATCCGTTAGCCCTTTCGCATATAGATGAAATTGGCTATGATAAATGGAATGCCTATTATGGAGACGTGAAAACGAGTATGAGTTACGAGTTGCCTTATGGATTTCATACAAGAGCAGTCTTTAATTATTCCCAGAATAATTTCAGTCAAAAATCATATAAAAGGCGCAGCGAACAATACTCGTATAATTTAGCTACGGACGTATATAGTTTGGAACGTGTTTCTAATTCAAACCCACAGTTGCGCCAGCGGAATGACGAAACCCAGGAAGTAAACTTTCAATATTTCCTGGAATCGGATCATACTTTTGCGCGGAATCATCAATTGAGGGGCATGTTGGTATATGAATATCTCTCCGATACTTATGGCAGAATTGATGCATGGCGGGAGGGATATGAGATTGATATGGATCAACTGTTTGCCGGTCCGGCCGGTTCTCAGTTCAACGACAGTAGAGCTCGAGTGGATGGTCGGGTGGGTTATATTGGCCGGTTGAGTTACAATTATGCGGGAAGATATTCCCTGGAAACTACCACCAGAGTAGATGCTTCTCCACGATTCCCGTCCGATACACGTTGGGGAGTCTTTCCATCTGTCTCTGCTGCATGGACCATTTCGGAAGAATCATTCATGCGAGATAGTCAGGCAATGGACTTTGTAACGAATTTAAGACTTCGTGCTTCATATGGCAGGCTTGGTTATGATGCGATCGGAGATTTCCAATATTTGTCAACGTATTCGTTTGGTAGTCAATATATATACGACAACAGCCTGGTGCGTGGAATAAGTGCTGACAGGATGCCCAATCATCGAATTACCTGGGAAAAAATGGATGTGAGAAATATTGGTATTTATTTTAACCTGTGGAGCAGAGCATTTGAAGGTGAAATTGACCTTTATCAAAGAGACCGGTTTGATGTTTTGGGATCTCGTATCAGGGATATCCCCGCAGTAGTGGGAGCAGCTATGCCGACGGAAAATTATCGGGAATTCCGGAACAGGGGATGGGAGATAATGTTGAGACATACCCGTTTAATCGCTCGCGGGGGCTCCTTTTCTATTGGCGGGAATTTCTCCTATAATCGCGAATTTACAATATTCACTGACGAACCGGCATTTGCAAACAAGGAACTTGAAAGAAGAAATTCGCGCATTGACAGATGGAGTGATGAGGTTTGGTTGCTTCCAACCGACGGTCTTTTCACATCTCAGGATGAAATTGATAACTGGGCAGATATTGATGGCCGGAGCAATGCTACGATTCAAGTTGGCGATGTTCGATTTATTGATACCAATGGTGATGGAAGAATAACAGCTGAAGATATGATTGTAGTCGGTTCAGGTCACCTTAGAGGGCGTTCTCCCAGAATGAGTTATGGAATCAATACATCAGCAAACTGGAGAGGTTTTGATTTTTTCATGGCATGGCAAGGAGCCGGTTTGTTCGGTTACAGTTTGTATGAAAGTGGTACCGGTAACGAGTTGCACGCCGCTTTCCGATCTGATGGTGTTCCATTGGCACATCACAGGGATGATTCTTATATCCCCGAAGGGCAAGATTGGCGTCCGCCCAACACGAATGCAAGATGGCCCAGACTCGTTGACAGTGAGTCATATAGAGCTTCGCCAAGTTATCGAAGTAGTGAATTTTGGTGGATAAACGGACAGTATTTGCGCCTCAGACAGGTGCAGATAGGGTACGCTCTCCCGCCCAATATAGTGAATGCATTAGGAATGCATGGATTTAGGGTATATGCTTCCGGATATAACCTGCTCACATTTTCTGAACTTGATTTTATGGATCCTGAAATGGATGAAGGGGCAAGCCGGCAAGGTTACTACTATCCTCAGACGGGCACTTTTCACCTGGGAATTGAATTGAATTTTTAATCATTCCATTCCATTCATCCAAAATGTTTAATGCATAATTATTAATCACATGAAGAATCTAATAAAATTTTTAATAACAGGTTTGATGGCCATTGTCATGGGATCATGTATCGATGTATTGAACCAGGATCCGGTTGACAGAATAAGTGACGCCGTTGTTTGGCAGTCAGAAGAATATATTGAAGGCTATGTCGTGGATTTGTATGCACGTTTACCAATTATTAGCTTTCATGCCGGATTTATAAAATCAACTTACGAGGCTACCGGAAATGTGAACGACCAAAATCAATGGAACTTTACCACCGGTGGTATGTCAAGTACTTCTGAGAGTCATGGTTACTGGAACTATGGTTATATAAGGGACATTAATATTTTTCTGGAGGAAATTGGTGACTCCCCTATTTTTGAAAGGACCAGAGACCGACTGGAAGGAGAAGTAAGAGCGATCAGAGCGATGGTCTATTTCGAGAAGCAAAAACGCTATGGTGGGGTTCCGTTGGTGGATGAAGTTATTGATCCCTTTGAGGAGATACCCGAGAGATTTTTAGTTCGCAGTACTGAAGAGCAGATTGCTGATTTTATAGACCAGGAACTGGAAAGGGCCATTGAATTATTGGAGGAAAATGATACACCAAAAGGACGTATTAATCGATGGACCGCTTATGCTGTAAAAGCGAGGGCCAATTTATGGGCGGCTTCCATTGCGAAGTTTGGTACGGTAGACGGGGAGGTTGGCATCCCGGCCGGAAGAGCAGATGAATTCTATGGAAAAGCTGCAGCTGCAGCTACCGCAGTGATAGAATCCGGCAGATATAGTCTATATGATGAATTCACTGATAGAAAAGAAAATTACTATAACCTGTTTTTGGATCAAAGTAACAGTGAGGTGATTTTCGAACGAGTCTTTGATGGTGTTAATATAGGCCATAGTTTTAATAATGCTTCACCACCAACGAGATTTTCCGATGGACATGGTGCGGGTGTCAATCCATTATTGGAAAGATTGCTTATGTATGAAAATATTGACGGTTCAGATGATCAACCGGAATTTGGCCCCGATCATTTATATGTAGATGGTAGTGAACCGTGGGCAAATAAAGATCCAAGGCTTCATGCAAGTGTACTTTTCCAGGGGGAAGAGGCCTGGGGTACTACCATTCAATCTTATGAAGGATTGGACCCAGATCCAACACCAAACCCGGGTGCCATTATTTCTGATCATGCTGTCCAATACGAAGGTATTGAAACGGTGGGTATTGACAGTAGAAGATACCTGGCTGAAACAAATACCAGCTCAGGTTTTTACAACCGGAAATACGTACACGATACACCTTTGGTTTCGACCAACAGAGATGATACCAACTGGATTGAATATCGATTGGGAGAAATGTATTTGACCCTGGCAGAAGCCGAATTTGAATTAGGAAATACAGGTCCGGCAGCCACTGCTTTAAACGCAACCCGTGAAAGAGCAGGTATTAGTTTGGTTGATGCCGGAAGTATCGCGCAGGAACGTGTTCGTCTCGAAAGATTGAATGAATTGGCACAGGAAAATCACGCCTGGTGGGATCATAGAAGGTGGAGGAATGCCATTGAATATTTGAATCGGACTGAACCGCTAAGTGGATTACGTACGATTCTGCATTATGAAACAGGGCAATACTATTTTCTGGATTTGGAAGCTGAAGTGTTTACTCGCCACTTCAGAGTAGAACATTACTATCATCCAATTACAGAAAGCAGGATTGAAAATCAGCCTCAGTTAACGCAGAATCCAGGGTATTAATCCTCAATTAATTTAAAAACATTTATATCATGAAAAAGGTGACTACTTATATCATGAATACTGTACGTACAGTGTTAAGATATCCGGCCATTTTATTAATAACGATAATAATGGCATCCGGATTTGGCTGTGATGATGGACGTATTACGGATTGGGGTCATGATGGTCAGATTCAAGGACAAATTTTGGATCCATCCGGAAACATTGTCTCGGGTGATATTACAAATACGACTCTCACCGTTTTTGCTTTAGGTGAACTGGATGATCTGCCTATGCAAATACGGGTAAAAGGGGATGGTACATATGCCAATACACATTTATATCCTCAATCATATGAAGTCTGGATTGAGGGCCCGGTAGATGCACCAGATCCAGTTACAATAGATCTGTCAGGAGATCCTGTTGTACACAATATCACTGTAACTCCGTTTCTGACCATCCCCCCTCCTGCATTAGTTGGTAGTCCTTCGACCAATGAAGTAACGGTTAGCTACCAGATCACAGAAAATAATGGGAATGTAGCAGAGGTGAGAACGGTATATGTCAGTACCGTTTCATATCCGAGTTCATCAACGGGGAGTGGTGGTCATTTTCATACCAGACAAGCAAACGTGGATGATAATGAGGGTACTGTGACGGTAGGTGATCTTGAATCGGATACCAGATATTTCATTCGTGTTGCAGCAAGAGCGGCTGCGACTTCTGAGTGGAACATAAGTGATCAAATTGTTATCGAAACTCCTTAAACTTTAGTATAATTTAAACCAGCGTAATTTCCCTCGGACCAATTCGCTGGTTTAGTGGTGGTGCGCCCTGAGAGGTATTTCATTGCCTATGCAAAATGGTGAACCGATTGTTCTTTTTCATGGACGATAATGTTTAGTTGCAGATATGTTCATACTTTATTTTAAAGGCTAATTCCGGGTGAATACGGCAACCCATTGCCCTTCACCGGGCGAAGTAACTTCAATTGACTGACCGCCGGGAACCTCTGTTTGTTCCGTCCATTCCGATTTAAGAATATTCAACCATTGCATTCTGTAATCTTCGGCTGAGTTCTCCAGATCCAGATGCACCAAACCTCCGTTAGGGAAGTAAATCGCATACTGTTCGCCTGGCGTAGCGGCACAATAGGCTTCGTTCTCCTGACGGTTACTCAGGAGGTTATTGTTCGGTTCGGCGGTGAAAATGTCGAATTTGCTTTGAAACATTCTCGCGCTTCGAATATGTGTTTGGGCCAGTTCATTAAGCCCTATTCCAAAAAAATCGGCCCGGCCACCCGGACGGTGAAAACGGGACGATGCCAGTCCGCCCAGAATATTGCGCCAGAACTTGTGTGTCCCTTCCAACACTCCACCGCCGTGGCGTTCTCCGCCATAGATCTTGATATTGTTTGCAGGCCGGGGCGGGTCGTTATAAAGGTGGCGTGAACTCTGCATGTTATCCCAATGAGCTTGCTCATTCTGGTGGTTGTTCTGGGAGATGTCCACGAAAGTGTAGCGTTCCGGGTGGTCAAATGTATGCCGGTGCATGGGATTCATCAGGTCGTGCGCATCCCACATTTCCGTGACCTGGGCGTCTACACCGGCTTGTTCGGCACGATCGTGGATAAAATCAGCCCAATAGGCACCCCAGTGCTCGGATTCATTGGTCTCATTGCTGATACAGTACAGGACATGGCCATACTCAAGTGAGATGGAGAGCATCTTGTCAACAAAGGAATTTTGGTATGAAAGTAAAAGTGTATTGTTCTCCTGCAGAGGGGTGCTCCGGAAGAAAGGGTTTTCCTGCCTGCCGGGATGAGTGTCTATCTCAATGGGCAACCCGATTTCCTCAGCGGTATAATTGATATTATTTATTGGGTTGTAAGGCTGTTCCGACCAGCCCTTTGCAGAATAATCGATTTGATCACGAGCAAAGTCAAATCGGTCGAACACTTCTATTTGTACGATTATATCCCGCTCGTCGGTCATTTCAAGGAAGCGGCTAAAACGATCCCAATATTCGTCATTAAAGCGCTCAAGGTCATACAGACCTGTTTCCGGATCCTGATAAAAAGGGTATATGTTGTCGTCATTGAAAAAAGGGCTGTCATCATTATTGCGGTCGCGGCTGCTCATGGTATTACGAATGTAGTTGCCGCCTACCGAGGCAAGCAGATCAAGATGCGCTTCCAAACCCTGACCGCTGATATTGGGATGATTGAATGGGTTGTCGTGGTCGCTGCCACCCAGCAGCAAGACCAGCTCACCCTTGTATTGCCAGTATTGGGGATTATCGGCCGATGGACTGATACGATCAACCTGCTCACTCTCTGCACAGGACATCATGACAAAAACAGCAATCACGGCAACCAACGGGCGGTACTTGTTAAAAGGCAAACGATTTAATGTTGTTAGACATCCCTTTGAAAATTCAGTTAAACGATTCGGTTTAATACTTCTTTTGCAATTCATGTTATTTCCTGTCTGATACAATTTGCGTTGTCTTTTTATCAATGTGAATGTATTAATTATAAATACAAGCTATTTGGATCATTTGAAAAACTCCATCAAATTTCATTTGAGAATCGCTGTTCCGAATCTTATAAGTGTAATAATATCTACAATATAAATTCGAAATAATATACAAAATCATAACCAGCCTAATCTTGTCGATCAACTTTTGCAAACCGGTGAGCAAAAAAACCGCTCAGTTGATA
>SLQC01000077.1 GCA_007131625.1 Balneolales bacterium
AGAATCACAAAATAAGCGTTATTCGTGCGATAGATCTCCGCCCGCTCTTCCGGGAATCCCTCGGCAACCACTGCCTGCTCATGACTGAATTTTTCAATCTCCTGTTTCCACTGTTCTTTCAGGGAGGCCGGACACACTATCAGTGTTTTGCGAAATCCGAACAATTCTTTCTTCATGACCGCCGTGCCGATGGCCTGCACCGTTTTTCCGAGTCCCATGTCGTCGGCGATAATGGCTCCGGATCGCCCTGTGGCGAATTCAATGCCTTCTTTCTGATAGGGAAATAACGTGAATTTCAAATTGGAAAAATCGAGTGAAAGGTTCTTACGTACCTTTTCCAGCATCCGCTCATCCCAGGTTTTCTGCACTTTTTCGTCCACTTCGGGACGAATTTTTACCTCCGGATAGTTCGACGCCTTGTTTAAAAAATCAAGAAATTCCGGCACCCCGTCTTCCGGCACGGTCCGATCGTCACCAAAATACCGGTCGATAAGATGTTTCAATTCGGCACGCATCGTATGCGGATAATGCCAGGTGATCCGGTAGTCATTAAGCGGATCCAGGTAGATCTCCACAAACGGATACGTTTTATCCATGTTCGCCATGCGATCGGGATCGAGTTTCAGCTTCTCAAAGGCAAAGATGAGATGCTTGGTGGTGCCGAGCTTGTTGGTTTTTAAATCGGGATTGTTGATGTAGCCGGTCTCTGTTTCGAAATCACGAAGCGTGATTTTATATGATTCTCCCTTTTCGTTAATAAGGGTATGTTCACCGTGGATGTTATCGGTAAAAGTGATACGGTACTCGGCTTTCTGTGCTTTTTCGCGACGTTCCTCCAAAACACGTTTCATCATCCCTTCCCGGGTGTAGGCTTTGCCTTCCAGTTCGTTACGCGGTTCGGTAACTTTCAGCTCCTCGGAGAGCTGCATCAAACCTGCAATTCCGAAAGCATCCCATTCGGCGCTCTTGCCGTTCTGTCTGTATAGCAGTTGAGTCGGGCTTTCCTCATCCTCTTGCTGTTCCTGAACGATCTGCACCACATGCTCGTCGTTATGAGTCTCCACAAGAATCTCCCACGCTCTGTTGCCGTGACTCATAACCTGACACGCTCCGTTCATATACAGTGTGTTGCCTTGGCGGTATATTTTGTTATCAATTTCGCCGGTATGGCGAAGCTCTTCGAGCCGGGTTTTAATGGTTTCTATCATAGAGAATCAGAATTTTCGAGGTTACGTGTTTATTGCCGGGGTTGCACTCACCGGATAACCAATATAAAATGGTAATTTTAATCTTCCATAGTCTGACTGCTAAAAAATCAATGTCATTTATTTTCATCTTATTCCGTAAAATGAAGTGAAACCAAATTTATTTGCGAACATATAAACGACCTTTGATCGCTTACCGTTATCTGTCGGCAAACAGCTGAGGGTGGTATTCATGCCGTGTTTTACGAATGGCATTGAATCGAACGAGTGTTAGCCGGGATACTTACGGTCAGCCATGCACTTTATCACTTATTACTGATCAGCTTCAATGCAGCTGAATTTATGCAGTATCGCAGCCCGGTTGGTTCGGGGCCATCGTCAAAAACATGACCGAGGTGCGAGTCGCATCGGTTACAGATAATTTCAGTGCGGGTCAAAAAAAAACTATTATCTTCCCGTTCGCCCACAGCATCATCCCGGATCGGTTTCCAATAGCTGGGCCAGCCTGATCCGGATTTGTATTTAGTATCGGAGTGGAAAAGCGGATTGCCACAGGCTGCACACACATAGATGCCGTCCTCATAAATGCTGTTGTATTTGTTGACAATGGGCATCTCCGTTCCGCCATTGCGCAAAATACGGTACTCATTGGAAGTAAGTAGCTCTTTCCACTCTTCTTCGGATCGTATCACTTTTTTATTGCTCACGGTATCTGCTAATACAGATTCATAAGTTATCCCGTTCAAGCCGCTATGTAATACCTGCGTGTGCTCTCCAACCTGATTATGATGCTCCGAACAGGAAGAAACCAACGGAATCAACAGTGTACAAACCAACAACAGATAAGGAAATGCGGAATTCATATTCATGTAATTACGGGAACATATGGGTTTATGAATTCATTCACTCATAACCGTTTTTTACATTTTCTATTATTCTTAATTCCACTCATTTATTCTGGTATTTTTTACATTCAGTTTCTCTTGTGTTATTTCGTACGTACCAAAATCGTACACCTGGAATGCAAAAAGCTGGCATCTACGGTCTTTGGGACGGATGGTTGGCCAAAAACATCGGACATTCTCCGGAATGAGGCAGGTCGGCCGATTAGACGTAAGTGCATGTATTGATCCAGACAAATTATTTAAGAATCGCATTCAGAGTTTTTATTTCCTTGATGATCGTTTTTTTAAAAGGTTCCGGGAGTTTTATTTTTTCGATTTTCTCTTTTTCCGTGAACCATTTGTGCATGGCTTTCCGGAGAATTACAGATTGATTGGCATACGCTTCGCAGGCATAACACATGGAGGTATGCAGCTTCAGGCGAAACCGTTCAACCGGAGTTAATCCGACAACGGAACGCTTTTCTATAAGCTCTGTTGCCCGTTTACACGACAGAAACAACCGTGTCCTTAATTCTTTCATGAAAGCCAATGTTTCTCGATACACTTTTTTTAAAGTAATTTGGATCGATGTAATATCTGCCAGTAATTAGACGGGCTGACATTCAATTCCTGACAAATATCACGCGAGAGAATATCCGTATTATAATAGGTAAAGTTTACCACAATCATCCATTTGGGAGAAATGTCCTGCATGCATAAGTCCATAACTTCCAGAAAATCCGGATCATCAAGAGGTGTTCTTCATTCTCTCTCCAGTGTGATTCCAATCCGCTGGGGGTCCACTGATCGTATTCGTCAAACCACGATTCGGCAAGCCGGCGGCCAAGCACGGTTCCGTCAGACCCCATGAAAATCATGGTAGGGGTGGTAGTAACTTGCATCTTGCGGGCATATTCCCGTTCACTTAATGATTCACTCCGGTAGTCCCGGTTATCCCGGGAATCCATATCAATGCTGATGGCAATATAGTGTTCGTTTATAAAACGTCTGATATCCTCCCGCGTGAAAACCTCGTTCTTCATGTGTTTAAATTTTTATTATTTGTAATGTCACATGTAAACCCATGACCGTGTTAAATCATGCACCTGTGTGGTCGGGCGAATGTCCATGACGGGAATAAACATGCTCTTGTGTGTCGGGTTGCCGTCATGGGCATTTCGCTTACGCGTTTCACTGAGCATGTGTTTATAACTTTCGATAATATTCATTAACTCATTGTTCCACAATTATGATCAAACATTGCAATTGGATTGGATAAAGAGGCAAATCGCTCTCAAATTTATATTTTGCGCACTCACCATGTGTGACCCATTCACCAACACTTTGATTCCATGCTATTTAATAAATCAGCATTTATTCTGATCCTTTTTCTGTTCATTAACACATCAAGCATGAACGCACAAAATTTCACAGAGTCCTTTGTCGAACGTTTTTATTGGCATTTTGAGCAATCTTCGCAAAAAATGATTGAGCTGGCTGAAACAATGCCTGAGGAGACGTATGAGTGGGCACCCGATGATGAGGCAATGAGTGTTGCCCGGGTATTCATGCACATTGCACGATATAATTACATCCTTCCGCAGCGGTTACCCGCCATAGAAGTACCCGATCATATCAGCCCGGATGAAATGGAACAGATCACCGACAAGGAAACGGTTGTAAAAATGCTGAAGGGGTCGGTGGCGCATGTGTTTAAACTTTCAGAAAAACTCACGGATGAGACCCTGAACGAGTCTGTGGTTATTTTCGGTGAAGATACACAGGGCTGGGCTGTACTAATGCTGATGATTACTCATATGAACGAGCACGTGGGTCAGTCTGTAAGTTATGCCAGAATGAATGGTGTTGTGCCGCCATGGTCTCGTTGATGTTCCCTGTTCCGGCTGACTGTTTATATAATTTTGCAATCAATTGAGCATCTCGTTCGTCACGGGTAAGTATAAGCGGATTGTTTAAGTACCTTCAAACCGGGATTTTAACCCATCATAAACTCACATTCTTTACTATGAGACCATATATTATCACCCTTATTTTACCTTTACTCTTCATGTCAAATGTTCTGGCCGTAAAAAAAGCGGAACTGGAGAAGGAACCTTTCACGGAAGAGCGATTCGAGGAGCTTCAGAAAGCCGGGGAAGTGATTTTGGTCGATGTTTTTGCCGACTGGTGTCCGACCTGTGTCAAATAAGCGGAAATCTTTAAACAATACCGGCAAGACAATCCGGACGCATACCGTTATTTTGCGGCCGTTTTGATGATATTGATTGCATTATTGTTGTTGATTCGGCAATGGGGTGACCAGGTAACCCTGCAACTCTCGCGGCTCACCGCACGATTCAACACTGCAGACAACACCGCAACAACTGCATCCGGACAGTTTGGTGTCGGTGCATTGCTTGGCTTTGTCTGGCTGCCCTGTGTGGGTCCGATCCTGGGAGCCGCCATCGCCCTGGCCTCAATGGGTCAGGAAATGGGTATGGCATTCCTGATCATGTTCGCTTTCGGTATCGGAACAGCCGCTGCTCTTTTACTGGCCGGTTATGTTTTTATCGGGGTGCTGAATCGCTTCAGGCCCGGATTGATGAAAAACGCAACCCGGGGGAAGATGATAATCGGAGTGGTCCTCTTGCTGCTGGGTGTCATGGTCTTTACCGGTGTTGATAAAATTCTTGAAACGTATGCATTTCAAATGCTGCCCGATTGGGTGTATTCATTGTGACCTTTGACCGCGAAATACTGGACAGGCTGTATCGCTACTGTTTTGTATTGACAGGACAGCGTGAGGATGCGGAGGATCTGCTCCACAGTGCACTGGAAAGCTATATTCGTAACCGGCCTGAAAAAGTCGATTACCCGGTCGCCTATATCCGGCGTATTGCCCGAAACCGGTATTTTGACCGATTGCGAAAGCTGAAGGTCGTTCCGTTCGACACCCTGGATGAACGAAAACCATTACGATTACAATTTAAACGCCTCCTGGAAGACGAGCGAATGAATGACCGGCAATTTGCCCGGATTCGCAAAAAACTGGAAGGGAGTGGAGAAGATTGGGCCAAATTCAGGAATGAGCAGGGCACTTTTGATTGGTCTGGAAGAACGAATGATTATCGCGATACCAATGTGCCCGGTGGATCTGCTCTATCCGGAAGTGGCAGAACGTCTCGCATCGTCGATGTACCTGTACCAACCGGGAGAAGTCACCATTGGAGCCGGGTATCATGGATAGCTGCAGCGATGATCCTTGTTATCATTACATCACTATTCGTCATGCGCATCTTTACGGTTACTGAACCGGAACCGAATGTTTCGCAGATGATCGCCGAAGAGGTGGCCACCAATCATATAATAATTAAACACCCCGACCTTGAGACCTCATCCATGGAAGAAATCCGGGTGTTCTTTGATCGTCTTGATTTTGTCCCGGCCGGTTCTGAATTAATCGACTGGACCAGCTACGTTTTGAGAGGTGCCCGGTATTGTACGCTGCAGGGCAAAATAGCCGCTCACCTGATGTTTGATTCTCCGCTGGGAGATAACGTCTCTCATTACCAGGCAGCTTATGACCCGGTCCGGTTCGGTCCGTTACCCGACATCGATAACAATGAAGCACCGTGGGTTATTACCAACAGGGGAGTCGAAGTGGAAATCTGGGTTGAGCGGGATCTCCTGATGGCACGGGCACGTACCATTTAACACGATCATAACACTATTCAAATCGATCAATTTGTTATCACACTGCCCTCAAAGTGAAAAATGACCTGAATTTCCTGGAAGAATGTGCATTCTCGAACCAAAGATGGAGAAAATAGGATGAGTCCATTGTGCTGGTCCGGCTGTCCATGTTTCCGCTTTTAGACGCTGGAGAGGCCGGATTCAACGCCGGAGTGGATATGGCCATAGGATCACTGGTTCGCCACTGGATCTATGTTATACCATTTCTTTATTTTATCAACCGGGAGTTGATCGATACAGTTCCGGTTCTGCTTCAATAGCGGCCCATATAGCTTTGATCTCCCCTTTTTGTCGTAAATTCTTCTCCGGAGTTATTTTATTCCAACCGGTTTGATAGCTAATACTGGATTGTGTTCTGCCATATTTCGCTTTTTTTTCACCTTAACCAGGGTGCCGGTTACAGCAGGGTTACAACAGAATATATCGACCTGGCAACCATTAAAAAATTCAAAAACCCCATCTTCCGGAAGGAAGTTATAAAGAGAGTAAAAACAGATTCAAATAAAAGTTCATAATAAATTCACATTATGGCCTTTAAATTGGGAAAGCAGTAACAAGAAATTTTAAAAATGTAACACGATGTCGATTGTTCGTTTTGGTGTGTCGTTGGAGATAGAGCTTCTGGAGGCATTGGATAACTATGCTTCGGAAAATCATTTTACCAATCGCTCACAGGCTATCCGTCAACTGATAAGTAAAAATATTGTAACCAAAAAATGGCAATGTAACAATCTCGTAGCCGGTTCAATTACACTTGTTTTTAACCATCATAAACGGAATTTAACAAAAAAATTGACCGACTTGCAGCATGACTATCATGACATGATTCTCTCGTCACAACATTTTCACCTGGATAAGGATCTGTGCCTGGAAATTATTGCTGTAAGGGGGAAAGCATATACCTTGACAGAGTTGGCCGACAGACTTATTGCCATAAAGGGTGTCCAGCACGGAAAACTGACGATGAGCAGGGCGGATTAATTTTTTTCCTGCTGGTAACACGATTCCAAAAAATGTGTCACAAAAATTATAAGAAGTAAAATAATTATTTCAAAAGAAACAACCTTGGTAACATTTTGGCACACATGAGCATGATTAAGATCATAAATGCTCAATGTGACCTTATGAATACAATTTGATTTAAACACATACCAATGATCCCCCAAAATCATTATCCCTTAAACAAGTCCCATATCCCAAATACATCACAGAAAAAACTGTGTCACCAGGCATCTTGCTTATTCGAACTCCGGATTATTGTCTTCCTCCGTGTTCTCGTCCTACTCATCGTGCTGCCTGCCGGCATCATCCTGAACCTCCCCGTTCAGGCACAAACACAAAACGATACGTTATTCCGTGTTCTTGAAGAAATCCAGGTAACAGCCACCAAATCACCCCGGATGCTTTCAGAAGTGCCCGGCCGTGTCGGTGTGCTTTCTGAAGAAGAAATGTCCTTGATGCCGGCAGCCAGTCTTGTTGACAAGATCAGGCTGATATCGGGAGTAAATGCAAGAAGTGACTTTGGCATGTTTACCATGCGTCCGAATGTAACCGTGCGTGGAGTTTCCGGTGAAGAACAAGGACGGACACTGGTCATGGTCGACGGCGTGCCTGTCAATACCTCCGATACCGGAGGAGTGAACTGGAACAGTATCAGTTCTTCAAATGTAAAGCAGATCGAAGTGTATAAAGGTCCCGGTTCATCGCTTTACGGGAGTAACGCAATGGGAGGCGTGATCAACATCATCACCCGAACGCCCGATAAACCACTGGCAGCCTCCGCCGGACTTTCATACGGTACATTTAACACGTATCAAAGTCACCTGAATCTTTCAAGTCTTGCAACCGATAAACTGAAGCTTCATTTCAATGCTTTTTATAGCAACAGCGACGGTTACAACACGATCCCCGACTCCCTGCGTGAAGCGAATCCGTATAGCATCCCGAGATACCTGGAAGATGCAGGCGTCAATGCAAAGGCAACCTACTCCTTCAATGATCTCTTTGAAGTCACGGCCGGTTATGATCTGTTTCACAACAAACGCGGTGAAGGACGTGAAATAAGAGAACCCGGCATGTACCGGAAGTTTGACATGAACAGGGCAAATGTTAACATCCGTGGTGAACGGGATGATTTTCGTTATGTACTGAATATGTTTTACCAGAGGGAAGATTATTTCAGAGTCAGTGAGCGGGGAGATCCGGGTGATGGTTATTCGCGCTTTGATGTGGACTCGGACCGAAATGACATGGGAATTTCGCTTGATCTCTTTCAGGATATTGGCAGGAATCACTCCCTGACAGTTGGAATCGAAGCTAAAAACGGATCAGTTGACGGAGGCGATTTTTACCGGACATCTCCCTACGATACCGTCATTAACCGGGGGAGTATGCGTTCCTTCGCCGGATATCTTCAGGACGAGATCAGTATGTTTGATGAACAGATGCATGTTCAACTGGGGTTGCGTTACGATCATGTAACTTTTTATGACGGATTTTTTGAAGCCACCGACAATGTGAGTTTCAGAGGCAGGTATTTTAACACATTCAACGATGACGGCATAAAATCCAATACCTGGTCGACACTGAGCCCGCGGATTGCTTTGCGTTATAATCCCGTTCGATCGGTCAGCAGTTATATCTCGTATTCAAGAGGATTCCGTGCTCCCTTATTGGATGACCTCAGCCGCACCGGTATTCTGTGGGGAAGAATCAAAATGGCCAACCCGGAACTGGGTCCTGAAACGCTTGATAATTTTGAAGCAGGTGTGGATATTCGTCCGATCTGGAGAGTGATTCTGTCGCCAACCCTTTTCTATTCACACGGGAATGATTTTCTCTATTTTATCGAATTAGAGAATGAGGATTCCATGCATCGACGCGAAAATGTATCTTCGGTCAGAATAACCGGTGTCGAGATGGACATACGGTATTTTGCAACCGATCAACTTACCCTCTCGGCTAACTATACCCTGTACAATTCAGAGATCCTTTCCTTTCCTGAACGCGCGGAGCTCGAAGGAAAGCGACTGACCTATACTCCGATTAATCAGGTCAAAGCAACCCTGCAATGGAACTACCGATTTTTTAATTCCGGAATTTCGTTTCTCTACAAGGGAAGCCAGTTTACCAGCGATGACAATGAGCAAAAAATCGATCCTTACACCACTTTTGACATAATGGTCTCCCGTCGTCTCATGGATTCATTGACAGCCTCGATTGAGGTTATGGATATTCTGGACAACCGTCATATGGAAACTATAGAAGAAATGTCACCTGGAAGATTTATGACCGTAAAATTTGTCTATGACTGGCCACGATAACCTCTTACACTTGCCCGCCCTGTTGTTTTTAATTGTCCTTTACTCAGGATGTAATGGTATCACCTCATCTAACGAAGATAAATCGTTGGATTTGAGGTAGTCTTTTTCCGATTTTAAATGGATTTGGGAAGCAATAAACTTAAAATATCAGCATTATCTTCGGCACATTATACTGCCGGGGAATGCTGGTATCTATTTGACCGGCATCATCAAACACCATCCAAAATCATCCAAAATCATCCAACAACATCATCAAACACCATCATCCACTCATCATTGCCCACCGGGGTGAATCGCACGATGCACCGGAGAATACCCTTGCGGCAGTG
>SLQC01000020.1 GCA_007131625.1 Balneolales bacterium
CAAACGATGTGGACCGTCAAGGAAGGTGCGCGGATCTTCCCCGCGAAAACGAACGCCGACAATGATCCCGTCAACAGAGTTAAACCACAAATCGGGTGCCGCACGTAGTTCGTACTCGTCACCGCCGATCAGCTGACTCCGAGCCTCACCGGTCAGCCCGGCTACAAAAAGACACAAAATGATAAAAAAGGGGGAAAAGTTATTTCGCATGGACGGAATAAGAGTAGTACGTTAAAATAGAGTAAATGAGCATGTCCTCATCTGTTACAACTTTGGAGCTGTTACGGTTCCGGTTTGACCGGAATTTTTGATAATCCATTCGGGCATACAAGCGTCACGGCTCAAGATATCATGAATAAGAGAAACAAGACGAACTTGTTCCGGCCATTACTTCTGTCGTCATTTATTGCAGCGACATTTGCTGTCGGGCCGGTTAATACTTCACTAGCCAAGACTTCCAATCTATCCCATTTCGAATCCAATTTCACAAAAATAATAATCTATCCCGAAATTAATTCGGACTCCGAACTGCCCGATGTCAAGCTTTATGTCCTGGAATTTGAACTGGCACTGGATGTCGTTGAGCGGGATCCGGTAGAAGTCGTCACTTCTTACACTTTGACCGACGCCCGCGCTTGGTGCTGGTTAAAAATAGACCCGATACAGTAACTTGAAATTACGACCCTGCTCGGGCATAATCATTTTTATGCGTGAAAGATGATTTCTGTACTCATTGTCAGTGATATTTTCAACGTTGAACGTTATGGTATGGAGCAAATTGAATCTGTCCAGATGGTATTGCAGATAGAAATCAAATAATATATACCCGTCCGTTGACTTTTCAAATTCATCAATCCGGTTTTGAGATCCCGCCATCCGGGTAACGATACCGGCTCGAAATGATGAGCGGTTGTACTCAAGATCAAATCTTCCGGTTAACGGTGGCATCATGGGAACAGAAAATGGCCGGTTATCAAAAAGTAACAGGGGGAATGATTCCTCCTCATCAATAAAATCACCCCTGACGTAGCTTACGATACCCCGGCTTATAACATGCCGGTTGAGTTTAAATTCGAAATCCAGTTCGGCTCCGTGCATCAGTACACGGCTTTCCGAAAATTGATATTTCGGCAAATCATCTCTTCGTGTACTCGGGCGACCCTGGTTTTGTGGAAAAATGAAATTGTTCATTCCGTTTCTGAAAATCACTGCATTCAACCGCAGTTTTTCACGGCTCATCCTGACGAATAGTTCAGTACCCAAGCCATATTCAGCTTTGAGTTGCGGATTTCCAGCTTCATAAGTATAGGTACCAAGATGCGGCCCCTCTGAATATAGTTCCTCAAGACCTGGTGCGCGAAAGGATCTCATGACCGATCCGCCTGCAACTATTCCGGAACCCAAATAACGGGACACCATCAGTGATCCTGAATAATCACCGAATTCCCTGGTAATGATGTCTCCAATTATAATGGAAGGGCGAATCACTCTGGGTTCCACCTGGCGATAGTCAAACCGAATTGCCCCCTGCAAGTTCCATAAACCGGGATTGCTCTCCTGGTAAAGATAAAAAGCAGCTGCCCGTTCTACAGAAGCAGGTGTAAAAGTCACTCCGGCGGAATCATAATCCCGGTGTTCCAGCCATATCCCGAAAAGACCTTTCTCCACAAAACTATACCCATTATGATGCAGATCCGAACGAATATGTGTTGTTAGCACACCAAATCGTGCCCCAATGATTGGATCCATATCCATGGGTTTCTCCACCTCTTCATGGACGTAGTAGGCATAGGTGCTGCCGATATCGAGCCTTCGAAACCAACTGTCCTCAAAATTGTACCTGAACTTTATTTCCAAATATCTGCGAAACAAATCGATATCCACACCATTGGGGTGGGCATCGGCAACGCCCTCTCCACCGGGAACTCCGTAATCCGAATCCAGCAAACTTCCAGAGACACCCAGCATGAAGCGGGGCTGGATATAGCTAACACCTAACGAGGTGTTCAGTGTAGTGATTCCGGTATTGGACAATCGTCCGTTGGGAGTATTAATATCTCCGGATGATCGAAGACTCAAATCAGCCCTGTAAGCAAATCGATCACCAGCCGGTCCGTATGCCCGAAATCCGGTTGCCGCTCCCTTGTTTACGGTTTCACCCTGAAGCGAGCCACTCCAGCGCATCCGGTTCGGCCGGTCTACAGGAATCTGCCCACGAATGACATTGATTACCCCGCCCAGCGTATTGGATCCGTACACAAGTGCTGACGGGCCTCTGATAAACTCGATATGCTCAGCCGTCATTGGTTCAATTGCAAGCGCGTGATCGGCACTGGTCCCCGATAAGTCACCCGTGCGGCCCCCATCTTCCAGGATCAGCAATCGATCACCCCCCAATCCCCGCATTACGGGTCGTGCCGGGGCTGGACCCATTGATCTTTGTGCCAATCCGGGTTCATCTTCCAGTGTTTCTGCAATAGTACGTCCCAACTGTTGCCTGAGGCGGTGGCCTGACAGCACCCTCTCAACATATGTAGTAATATCCTCATTGATGGAACTTCCTACCACTTCGATTCCCGGTCCTCGAAAAACCGTTTTCGTGATTTCAACAGTAATGGAAACCGTATCACGACCGGTAACGATCACTTGCTTGACAATCAGTTCATAGCCAATATGCCGGATGTGAACCAGATGTTCTCCGGGCTGAATATTTCTGACTTCAAAATAACCGTCATCATCGGTCACAGTACCACGTTGCAGCTCTAAAATAAGAATGGAGGCACGAGTGAGCGGTTCTCCCGTCTCAGTATCAATAACATTGCCCTGGATAATTCCTGGATAAACGGTTTCCGTCTCTGATGCAAAAGTTGCATGGGAAACAGTGACATACAGAATCAAAAATAACGCAAATGAAAAATATTTCAGCATCATAAATTGAGATTTGTACGTAATTTCCGGTTCCCGTCAGTAAGGAATGGAAAGCTCAGTCGGTGGAGAATTGAGTATCATTTATTCAAGAACAACCAGCACCGGTAAAGGAATCGGAACCATATCATTATGATCACCGTGGACCAGGCGTAGTCGTAAATCCGCGGCCCCACTCTGCATTATCAGTAATTGAAATTTCCATGAAGACTGATCCTTGTCATAGATCACTTCGAAAGGGCGCTCTCCCTCTAAAAGTATGTTAGTTCGACTTCCTGGTTCAAAAATATCGAAACCAAGGAAAAATTCGCCATCGGGGTCGGACCACTCCGGGATGGAAAACTTCTCCTCTTCATTTCCCAGCCATCGGATGGTGATCTCCTCCGACATCATCGATTCGGAATCTATATTCCCATGATGAAAAACCAGTAGAGTGTCATCTTGCACATACTCTGCAAACACATTTCCCGGATCCAGCGTATATACCCGCCTGTAATAGCGTACCAGTTCCAGATCATCAATTTCAAGAGTAAAACCAATGGTGGTTGGGTGGGTCTCATCACTTATGGATCGCGCGGGATTGTCTTCGCAGGAATTTGTAAAAATGTAGAAAAAAGCTAAAAAAAACACCATCAACCATTTCGTGCTTTTATATGATTTCATGTGCATCCGTAATTTATTTAACGCGTGATTGCTGTATGAGTCACGTCTGAATATCCATGTTAGCTAACATTTAAACTCAGCTGTCCGAGTAAAGAAACGAAGGGTACTCCCCACAAACCCCTCCATCATGCTGGATGTTTGGGTTGATATATTTTGAGTAGCTATATAATAAGTTTACCAACGTGAAGTAAAATACAAAATTAAGCATTGTGCGATAACCTGATAAAACCATCGCCATAATCATCAGATTGATAAAACGGGCAGGTCTGAAGCCTTTCGATATAAGCCTTAACAGCTGATAAAGCTGTTATATTCGTTCAATTTTGCGAATTTCAAACCTCAGCACCCCGGCCGGAACCTGGATCGTGACAGTTTCACCAACCTGCCGCCCCATAAGCCCTTTCCCGATTGGAGAATCGACCGAGATCTTACCCTTGCTGAAATCGGCCTCGTCTTTTGATACGAGTGTGTACTTCATCTCCTTTTTTGTCTTTGTGTTAAGGATAGTGACCGTGGATAGGACATACGCCCTGGAATTATCGATGTTTTTGTCATCCAGAATCCGAGAATAAGCCATTATTTTTTCGAGTTCAACAATTCGGTTTTCCATTTTACCCTGAGCTTCCTTGGCAGCGTCATACTCCGCATTTTCACTGAGATCACCATGGGAACGGGCTTCTTCAATTTGGCGGGCGATCTCTCTCCGGCCCCGCGTTGTCAAATCCCGGAGTTCCTCTTTCAGTTTGTCATATCCTTCTTTGGAAAGGTAGTTTACTTTCACGATATCTGTAGTTACGATTTATTGATAAGCATTAACGACACAGTTTCTGATAACAAAAAAGACCCGACTGCAACCGCCATAAGCAGGTATGCAACGGGCCGTAAAAAAGCGTATTTTCTTATCGGTTACTGCGAATTATTTTAAATAATTAAATTAACATTTATTCCCGAGAAAAGAAACGATTGTAACAATCCCCTGCATGTCTGACAAAATCCGGAAAAAAACCACACGGGAAATATACCTGGCGAACTCTGAGCGAACACCCCCGCAGATTATGTCTAACCTCATCCTCTGGCTGCACAATGTTCGCAGTATGCACAACGTAGGTTCGGCTTTTCGGACCGCCGATGCGTTCGGAGTGCGATCCGTCCTTCTATCGGGGTACACACCCCATCCGCCAAGGCCGGAAATTGCAAAAACCGCGCTCGGAGCCGACGAATCCGTCCCGTGGTCTCATGCGTATGATCCCGGAGAACATCTTGCCAGGTTGCGTGACGATGGATACCTGATCGCCGGCATGGAGCAAACGCATCATAGCCGGCTGCTGCCGGATTACCGCCCCGGCTCTGACACCTCTCTGTGCCTCCTTTTCGGCAACGAAGTGACCGGTATTGAACCGCAGTGGCTCGACCGTTGCGACCTGCTTCTTGAAATTCCTCAATACGGGAAAAAACACTCATTCAACATATCGGTCAGCATTGGAATCACATTGTATCATTTTCTCGCCTGCCGCTTGCCATAATGGCTAAAAAACACTTATTTTTAATGAAAACCTCGATTTTTTATGCGGTCACCCTTACGGTCAACTTTAACACCTGAACAACGTCGGGAAAAACGGACCGGAAGCCGGATCGCCGGCCGATCTATCTCCCTGCTGCTCTTTCTGCTGACACTGATGGTGTTCACAGGTGTATTGTCTCCCGCCGCGACCGCTGAAGCCTCACAACCCCTTGACAGGGTAACCACTGTGGAACGGTCCGACGGACTCGGGTATGTCGTCCGGTTTCATATGACCAGCCGACCAGACTCTTTTTACATCTGGCAGCCTAATCCCAAAATGATTCAACTTGCACTGTACAAAGACGGGATACTCTCAGACAAAATCATCACCGGAAACTACAACGGCAACGCATTCGATAACTTCTTTTACCAGGATATCGAAGGCGGGATCGGTGCCGATATTTATCTGAACGAAGGCATTTACATGATTGCCGATGCGTATATGGATGCCAACGGCCGGGATCTGTTGATCGGGCTGACCGAAGCTTCACCGAACGATCTCGAAGTGCTCACCGATGGTCTCTATCCAATCTTCTGGGACGATCTGATGGATGATATTGACACCACACCGGAAATCGACTCCTCGTCGGATATCGTCCTGAACGACTGGGATGAGCCTGATGAAACTCCAGACCGCGATCTTTTTGCGGTGGACCGGATTCAGCCGGATGAAACTTTTCTGCATCTCAACCGGGTTGTCATCGATGCCGGCCACGGTGGGCGGGATCCCGGAGCAATCGGTGTTCGCGGGACCAGGGAAAAAGATATCGCCCTTTCGGTTGCGCTGAAGGTCGGAGAATATATTGAAAAGTATCTGCCGGAAATCGAGGTAATTTACACCCGTAAAGACGATACATTCATCCCGCTGCAGGAACGTGGTCAGATCGCCAATCTCGCCGAAGCTGATCTTTTTGTCTCTATTCACGCTAATGCCAACCAGAATCGCCATGCCCACGGTACCGAAATCTATTTTCTGGGGATGCACCGGAGCCGGGAGGCGTTTGAAGTGATGAAAAAAGAGAACAGCGCTATCCGCTTTGAAGATGAGGGTGAACGGTCGGAAGTGCTCACACCCGAACAGCTGGCCGTTTACGAGCTGTCCAACATAGGATTTATGGCAAGCAGCGAAATGCTGGCCACAAAATTGGATGATCAATTCGCGAACCGTGCCATGCGTCGGTCCCGAGGAGTAAGACAGGCGGGATTCATCGTGCTGTATCATGCCTCAATGCCGGCTCTTCTTGTGGAACTCGGCTATATAACCAATCCCCAGGAAGAGCAGTTTCTAAGCAGTGATTATGGACAGAGCATCATGGCATCGGCTATTTTTCGATCGGTCCGGGATTACAAGGAGCGGTTGGAACGGGGAAGCAACAGGTCGAATTAAAATTTGAAAAGGTATTTCATTGCCGATACTTCAGCCACTCCCGGCATTACCGATACTTCAGCCACTCCTGCATCCCATCGAATACCAGAAAATCATGAATCCGGCAGGATCGTTTTGTATGACGCACAAGAAAATCCGCATCACCGCCGGTGAGCCAGATTTGTGCATCGGGATATTGGTCGAGGCTTTGCTGCACGTGTGATTCCCAGGCGGCGATAAAAGTACCGGCGGTTCCGGCCTGAAGGGCGGCTTCCGTAGTATCGGGAGGCCAGGATGCGGGTAGGTCCGGTGCAACCCGGAACAGGCCGTCGGCACCCTCCCCGAGCGACGCGATTACCATATGCAAACCCGGCATGATCACTCCTCCACGGAAGATCCCGTCGGCATCCATGATATCGATCGTGCAGGCAGTACCTGCATCGGTGACAACAACAGGATGTTGATTCTGACTTCTGCTTTGACTTGGGTCCTGATCCTGAATTTGACTGTGACTGTGACCTTGAACCAGACTCAGACCCTGACTCTGACTCCATGCACCCAAACAGGCCATATACCGATCCACACCAAGGGTTTCGGGAGTCCGATAACCGATGCGATCCGATGGAAGCGACGCACGATCGATCCCTAACATCTCCACACCTGAGACTTCACCGTCTATCAGCAGCTTCTGCAAATCCGAAATCTGCATCATTCGTTTGACCGACAAAAGCACGATCCGCTCAAAAGGCCTGCAAAGATCCGAAATGCGAATTTTCATCAACGGATCATCCCATCGTACTCTTCCTTCGCTCCGCCACTTGCCACAGTCAAATGAAGCGGCTTTGAGCCATGAATTTCCCGCATCCAGAAAAAGTGTCTTTTGCATATTAAAAAGGTATGAAAAACCAATCATGTGTGCATCACACATGATTGGTTAATTTTCGCTACCTGTCAGGATCTGATTTTTGACTGATTTCCAGATGGCGGCTGTCCGATTTTCGATACCCCGCAATCGACAGCGTTAAATCGTCATATACCTCAACCACGGCATATGAATTATTCTCTTCCCCGGAACCTTCTACCATTGCTTTCAGTGTATAATAATGGATGCCGTTAACCCGGTTATATTGGCCCTGATGTTGATGCCCCTGAAAAACAGCTATAACTCTTGAATGGCGTTCAAGGATTTTTCGGACATCAGCAGCATTTCGAACATAATGGTTCCCTTCATCGAGGTCGAGCAACTGGTGTGTGCAGAGAATGACAGGGAGATCTGTGCCGGCGAGGTCTTTTTCGAGCCATTCCAGCTGCTGCCTGGGAATATTTGCGTCAGTCCAGTGAAAATTACCGGTGTCATAGGCAGCACCATCACTTCGAAAATTGGCATCCAAAACAACGAAATGAATATTTCTCCGGTTAAACGAAAAATGCGTGGCGTCTTTGTCAATGCCGGTGTTTTCCACAACCGTCTGAAATTGTGACTTCGAAATGCTGTCCATATCGTGATTTCCGAGAACATGGTAGCGCGGACCGTTAAATTGCGCATAAAGCGACTCAAAGTGCTTCAGGTTTTCGATGTTATGGCTGGAAGCTCCATTCTTGAAATCTCCCAAATGGATCATAAAATCGACTCGCTTGTCGTTCATCAGATTAATGCACTCGGCCATCTTGTCAGGGGACTCTCTGTAATAGCGATTGCCACGGGTATCGATATCTGCATAGTGTGAATCAGTCACAATTCCGAAACTCAGATCTACTTTACGGTTGCCGTCTTCCGGATATGCCGATAGAGGCTTGATGCAAAGTGCTGCGGCTGCCATTGAGGAAGATTTTAGAAACAATCGGCGTGTCATAATCCATGTATCGGGAACCTGACAACGACCCTGTTCAGAGCCGCTCTCAACACAAAGTTCCGTTTCAGAGTTTCTAACCATATTAATCGTAATTATCTAAATTGCTTCTGACTTGTTACTTCAATTATTTTCATCGATCGCGGAAATGTCCAGGATGTACATCTATCGGCTCGGTTGAATTCAGTCCGGCTGCCTGAACTTTCCGATATATTTGTGAATTCCTCTTGTCCGGAGGCTTGCAAATCAGAATCCTGTTCGACCCATATTACAGTAACAAAACGCTTTGAAGGAACCGGCTCGATAGTCGATGCCGTCAGGTGAAACTGGTCGGGAGCTGTTTCAGGATTTTCAACTGGTGGATCAAAGCCCGTGCGTTGTTCAATGTCAAGCTCATCGGGTGTTAAAAACCGAAGAGTGAGGCGAGCATCCCCGGAACTGCTTGTGACAACAAGATTTTCATCATCTACCTCCATCTCGTTGACAGTATGCAAGAGCCACTGGTAGGTTGACGAGCCATTCGAAGCCTCAAGATCATCAATGATCACGAAATAGTCCGGACGCACGAAAAGAACATGGCGATGAAACCGGTCAAGCCGGCCACCGTAAGCCTTGGCCGCCTCATGAGCCAGTACAATGCCGCCCTCAAGGGCAAAACCCACCATACGTCCAGGGTGACTGGAATAGGGACGTGACTCCATCGGTCTGGCACGGTGTACATCCCGGTTAATCTGCACCATGCGTGCTGTCAGCACTTCCTTGCATTTACGACGTTCATCTTCGGAAGGTGTATCGTAAATCCAGTCAAACACCGGAGTGGCATTTTCGGCGATGTCCATACCCAGTTCGGTCGGCCAAATGGTACTGGAAGCCCCTTCAACGTCCCAGGTCATGAAATGCATAAGGCGCCGCCTGGCTTCTTCGGCAAATCGTTCGTCACCCGTATAAAGATAGGCCAGTGCACTGGTCACCATACGCTGGGAATAAGGCCGCATGGTTCGCCAGGCTTCAATATAAATAGGCCGGTAATCCTCTTCCGGCCAGGGATCCGGCTCTTCAAAAAGCGGCTCATTCATTGCAAGGATTACTTCGGCTTCTGTTATAACCTCATCGGCCAGGTGGGAGTATCGTCCATCGGTATCAGCTCGAATCTCCTCCACAAGTTCCGGTGAGAAATACAGCCGTGGACGATGCTCCGGTATTCTGGCAATCAGTTCATCAGCAGAAACCAGAGGGAATTCCGTGGCTGTCTCCGGAATTTCGAATCGGCGTGTACGGCTGAACAGATTTTCACCTTCTTCACTGTATCCGTACTGCCAATACCACTCCCCCGGCTCCATTATTTTCTTCGGAATGTAGACAGACATATCGATATCACGCACTATAATGGTTTCTTCAGAATCAAAGGAATCGGATCGGGAAGACTTGACGATATATTCGTCTACTCCCTCAACCGGCAGCCAGATAAAAGCTGGCGGGTTGGTTGCCGACACATCGCCATCATCAGGAGAATAGCGCACTTCATCATCTGACGGCGGTCGATCCAAGCCATTGTTCTCAGGTTTCGGTCCGGCACCATAAGCCATCAGACTGAATATGAACAACAAAGCTACAACCAGAGTCAAAAAATGAATAAAATTTCCG
Organism: Balneolales bacterium; assembly: GCA_007131625.1. Lineage (GTDB taxonomy): Bacteria > Bacteroidota > Rhodothermia > Balneolales > Natronogracilivirgulaceae > SLQC01. The sequence goes on from SLQC01000020.1 coordinate 10,010, forward strand.
GATCTTACTTCTAACTCCATTCGTGAAAATCTGTTAAAAAGCCTGGTATACATTCGTTGTATCCCATTTTTTAGTTTTTATCATTTGATAATTAAGGTCAGATGCAGCAACCATGGAAAATAATCATTTGTTTTAGTGTCAAAGACTACTGCGATGAATGTTGCATCCATACAAAACAAAATAAATAAATGAATGTTGATCTTTCTGGTATTCTGTCTGATAGTTATTAAAAAAAAAATTAATCACAAACAGAAATACCTTATGCTTCGATGGACAATTCCGACTATATGACCATTAAACGCGACTTTCCGCCCCATTCCGAAGGGGTTTTACCGGGCAGAACATCGTTCGCGGGAACGGACAAGAGGTTCATACTTCCAGCCCGTGGAAATTCCGGCTCAATAGCCCATTGAAATTATATTTAAATAAGGACTGTTTTGAATCTAAACTGCTTACAAATTTTAAAAATAGAACACAACATCACGTAACAAGCCATGCAACTGAACGGAAAAACTGCCATTGTGACCGGTGCCAGCAGCGGCATCGGCACCGAATTCAGTAGAGCGCTCATCGCCAAAGGGTGTCACGTTTTCGGACTAGCCCGGCGTGGTGACCGACTCCAGCAACTTGCCGATCGCTTGGGGGAGCTGTTCACACCCGTTATCCTTGACATAAACGATTACGAAAAAGTTGAAAAATGGGTCAGGAATACTTTTTCTGCAAGTTCTGGAACAAAAAGTCCGGGATCTGCGGGCTTGGGATCACCAAATGCATCATCACCTTACTCCTCTCCTGACATCCTGATCAACAACGCTGGTATCGGTGCATTTGGCGCTGTTGATGAACTGTCACACGAACAGTGGGATATGATGATCCAGACAAACCTCACCGCAGTCTTCCGGCTCACCCGTCTCATTGTTCCGCTAATGAAACAGCACGCTGCCACCACCCACATCGTCAATATCGCTTCTGTGGCGGGACTCATAGGGAATCCCAATATCTCCGGCTACAACGCCTCAAAATTTGGACTCCGTGGTTTCAGCGAGGCACTTTTCAAAGAACTTCGCGAGTATCGCATAAAAGTCACCTGCATCTTCCCCGGCTCCATTGCTACCGAATTTTTCGATGATCACGGAGGTACTCACCCCAATATGATGCAGGGATCGGACGTTGCAAATACATTGATCCACATACTTGAGACACCGGACAATTTTCTAATAGACGAAATCACATTACGTCCACTCATACCAAAACCGCCGGCAAAATAGCAGGAACCACCACATTCTGAAACACCACAAAATGTACCTCACACCGTCACGAATCCTTTCCGTTCTGCGATCGTCGTCATGGAAGATATATTTTGCACGAAACCAGTCCTTATTGCTTTTGGTTACATCCCTGTTTGTGCTTTCTCTGACGGTTGGATGCGACCGGTCTGCTCCCGACGATCTGATCGACGAGGATCAGTATATCAAAATTCTGGTCGAGATGCATTTACTTGCGGCAATGCGTGAGATGACCGATGATGAAGACAGGTTCATCAATGGGCAGGAAGCTGTATTGAAACATTATAACATTACCCGGAAACAGTTTGAGCGTAGCCATGATTATTACTTCCGTGATCCGGGAAAACAGCAGCAGCGATTGCGGGATGTGCGCAGGCAAATCGAGAAGATAAGTTCGGATCTCTCTGAATACGAGCTGGAAATGAGGAAAAAGCGGGATGCAGAATCATCATCGAAGACCGAGGCAGATCCCGGGGATAGATACGTATCAGGTTCCTCATCTGATTCACAGCAAGATCTCGAGCAAAATATTATAAAATATTAACGAGATGCAAGATCATCCTTCAATCGAATAGCGATGTCCTTCGTCCTGCATCTGCTCCACGACCTCCTCGCGCATCATGTGGGCCAGGACTTCCTTGAGGTGCTCCCGCTTCCATTTTGTATGTTTTTGAAGCACCTGAAACGCCATCGGCTCAACTTTCAGAAGTGATGTAACCGTTCGCACATCTTTCGGTGTAATGCTCCGATTTCCGGTTTTTCTGCAATTATCACATTTTCCGCATCGTTTCGGAACATTCTTCTCACCAAAATAAATCCGGATATAACGGCTTCGGCACTCTTTCGTTTCCACATACCCTATCATATATTCAAGCTTTTTCAATAACCGCTCGCGATGCCGGAGAATCTCCGCATAGGAACAGGGAAACCGGTGATATCGAGCCTCGGCCAGGTGCCCGGTTGGCTCGTTCCGAATCAGAGAATAATCGAGGAGTTGTTCCTGCGCCAGTACCCGGAGACCGTTTTCCAGCATTTTAGCGGACATTTGAAGTTTGACAAGCATCTGGCGTTCATCCATATAGACCATTCGATGGTGCACATCAGAACCCATCATTCGCGATAATCGGTCGGTGAACGCACGTTTTTCGGTTTTTCCCATTCGATCCAGTCGTTCCTGTAAACCGTCACGCGAAGGTACAAAACGGATACCCACCTGCGGCTCATCCATCCGTACCAGTTTGATAATCCCCAATTGATCCATCACACGAACGCCCGACCAGACCATCCGTTTTGAAAAGCCTGACCGTTTCTGCACCTGATCGATGTCGATCTTGTGAATTTCTTCCATGGGTGACCCCGCCGCAAGATTCCAGTGATCGCAGACTGCATTGTAGATTTTTTCCAGCTGTCCCCGGTTAGGATAGGAATCGAGAATCGTCTTTCTGGCAACGGGCAAATCGGCATTTTTAATCATTAGAATGGGATAACTTTCATCGCCGTCGCGTCCGGCACGACCCGCCTCCTGGTAATACGCTTCCATGGAAGAGGGCATATCGTAGTGAACCACATAACGGCAGTCGGGTTTGTCGATGCCCATTCCGAAGGCATTGGTTGCCACGACCAACGGCAGTTCTCCGTCGATCCACTGGTTCTGAATACGCTCACGATTGTCTGAGGTGAGTCCGGCGTGATAGGGTTCGGATTTCCACCCCTGCCGGTTAAGCCATTGAGAGAGCTGCTCGCAAACTGCCCGTGTGCCGGCATAGATGAGACCACTGCCGGTCGCCCGCTTTAAAACCTCCTTAAGTCGTCTTTTTTTCTGTTCGTCCCGGCTTACCCACCACTGCAAATTCGGGCGGTTGAAACCGCGGGAGATGATCTCCGGATTTTCGAGGTTGAGCGAAGTGACGATATCCATGCGCACTTCCGGAGTAGCAGTTGCAGTGAGCGCCAACCAGCGGATCTGTCTGGCAACAGGCCCCATCATTTCGGGGATTTTGCGGTAAATCGGTCGGAAATCGTGTCCCCATTCGGAGATACAATGCGCTTCGTCGATTGCGATCATGGAGATTGAGAGATCCGGCATCATATTCTGCCAAAGCTCGGTTTCGAGTCTCTCGGGTGCACAGTAAAGCAGCTTGTACATCCCGTTTCGCGCATTTATGAGCCGCTGCTCCACTTCTGCGCGAGAGATTGTGCTATTTACAAACGTTGCGGGGACGCCTTTTTCCTTCAATTGAAAAACCTGATCCTGCATGAGTGCGACGAGTGGTGAGATAACCAGGGTAATTCCTTCGAGCACAGTGGCGGGCACCTGATAACAGAGAGATTTGCCACCTCCGGTGGGAAAAAGAACCAAAGTGTGCTTTCCAGCGAAGACAGACTTCACCACCTCGTCCTGCCCCGGACGAAAATCGTCAAACCCCCAATATTTTTTCAGATTTTTTCTGGCCTGTTTGAAAAGCTGATCCGACATGTAATCCCGGAAATGAGAACGTGAGTATATTTCATAAGATAAGCGGTGTCAGGAAATATACCACCAGGATCACCCGGTTTATAACAGAATGGCGACAAACGCCAGCCAGATTGAGGCTTAATGGCCGTGACTGCCTATCCGATGCCATCGCCATCGTCAAATATTCAGTCGGTTGCTCACAAGGCGATCACCTGCTGACCCCAACTACACAATCTCACTGAGCGCTTTCGCGTATTCGCGACGCATTTCGGCGATCGCAGTGATAGAAATTTCGGCGGGACAAACCGCTTCGCATTCGGCGTAGTTGGAGCAATCGCCAAAACCCTCTTCAGCCATTTTGTCGACCATTTTCACCACTCGTCTCTTTCGTTCGGGCGTGCCCTGTGGCAGGTGCGCCAACTGGGAAACCTTCGCACCGGTAAACAGAGACGCAGATGAGTTCGGACATGCCGCTACGCATGCACCGCACCCGATACAAGCTGCATAATCAAACGCCAGATCAGCGTCGTATTTATTCACCGGGAGTGCGTTGGCATCCGCCGGAGCACCGGTATTCACCGACACATAGCCACCTGCTGCCATAATGCGGTCGAATGCGTAGCGGTCTACCACCAGATCCTTGATTATCGGGAAGGCTTTGGCGCGCCAAGGTTCCACAACAATCGTGTCGCCGTCCTTGTATTTCCGCATATGCAGCTGGCAAACCGCCGTTCCCGGTTCCGGTCCGTGCGCCATTCCATTCAGCACAAGGTTACAAGATCCACAAATCCCTTCGCGACAGTCATGGTCGAATTCGATCGGCTCTTTGCCTTCGTTCATCAACCGCTCGTTGAGCCAGTCGAGCATTTCCAGAAACGACATATCCGGATTGACGTCATCCATCGTGTAATCCACCAACTTGCCGGAGCTGCCGGGATCATTCTGTTTCCAGATTTTCAGGTGAATGGTCATGATTTGATCACTCATGATTCTAATTCCTCGAATAATTGGTTTGAAAATGAATAAAAATCGGCATAAAACTATTTATAACTGCGCTGGGTGGGTGTTACAAATTCGAACTCAATTGGCTCGACGTTTTTCAACGGCTCTTTGTCGTCACCCTGAAACTCCCAACTGGTTACGTTGCTGAAGTTTTCATCATCCCGCACGGCCTCGCCATCTTCGGTCTGAAACTCTTCACGGAAATGTCCGCCACAGGATTCTTCGCGGTCGAGAGCGTCGCGCGCCATCAGCTCACCCAGTTCCATATAATCGGCAATACGAAGCGCGTATTCCAGGTATTTATTGTACGTTGCGCTTTCACCAGGGATATTTACGTCCTTCCAATACTCCTCACGAAGCTCCGAAATCGCCGTGATCGCTTTTTGCAAGTCTTTTTTGTTGCGCGACATCCCGACATTATCCCACATGATATCACCCAACTCGCGATGGAAATCCAACACCGTCTTCCTGCCTTTCACATTCAGCAGTTTGTGGATTCGGTCGGTCGCTTCTTTTTCCACTTCATCGAACGCTATGTGATTGGTATCGATTTTTTCGGCGTGAAGATTTTCTGCCAGATAATCGCCCAGTGTATTTGGGATCACATAATAGCCGTCAGCCAAGCCTTGCATCAACGCACTGGCGCCGAGTCGGTTACCACCGTGATCGGCGAAATTGGCCTCGCCCAGCACATAGAGTCCGGGTATGGTGGATGACAAATTGTAATCGACCCATAGTCCGCCCATCGTGAAGTGAACCGCCGGAAATATGCGCATCGGTACTTCGTACGGGTTCTCTCCGGTAATTTTCTCGTACATAGCGAACAAGTTGCCGTATTTGCCCTTTATCGTATCAGCCCCGTAGTTGTTAATGGCGTCGCGGAAATCGAGATAGACGGCCAGGCCCGTTTTTCCCACACCGCGACCTTCATCGCAAACATATTTGGCGTTTCGGGAAGCCACATCGCGCGGCACAAGGTTACCGAAACTCGGATATCGTCGCTCCAGAAAGTAGTCACGCTCCTCCTCGGGTATTTCGGTGGGATGGCGCTTGTCGTTTTTCGTTTTGGAAACCCAGACGCGGCCATCATTCCGAAGGCTCTCGCTCATGAGGGTCAATTTCGACTGATATTTCCCCGAAACCGGGATACAGGTGGGGTGAATCTGCGTGAAGCTCGGATTGGCGAATTGCGCCCCGCGTTTGTAACATCGCCAGATTGCCGATGCGTTAGAATTTTTAGCGTTTGTTGACAGATAGTAGACATTGCCGTATCCCCCGGTGCAAAGAAGTACTGCATCACCGGCATACCGTTCGATCTCACCGGTTGTCAGATTACGAACCACAATTCCTCGCGCTTTGCCATCAATTTTCACCAAATCAAGCATTTCGCGTCGTGCGAGCATCTCCACTTTCCCGGTATGCACCTGGCGCATCAGGGCCGAGTAGGCTCCGAGCAGCAGCTGCTGGCCGGTCTGGCCCCGTGCATAAAAAGTCCGCGATACCTGGGCTCCACCGAAGGAGCGATTGTCGAGCAGTCCGCCGTATTCACGTGCAAATGGCACGCCCTGGGCTACGCATTGGTCGATAATATTGTTACTGACCTGTGCCAGCCGGTAAACGTTTGCCTCCCGCGAGCGGTAATCACCACCCTTGATAGTGTCATGAAACAGGCGCCAGATGCTGTCGCCGTCGTTTGGGTAATTTTTTGCAGCGTTGATTCCACCCTGCGCAGCAATACTGTGAGCCCGGCGCGCTGAGTCCTGGATACAAAACACCTTCACATTGTATCCCAACTCAGCCAACGATGCGGCCGCCGAAGCTCCGGCAAGACCGGTCCCGACTACCAGTACGGTGAATTTTCGTTTGTTGGCAGGATTCACAAGCCGAAGGTTCTTTTTGTGATTATCCCACTTGTCTTTAAGATCCCCTTCCGGGACTTTCGAATCCAAAATTCCGTTTTTTGTTGCAGTCATAATATCTAACTCCGGTTAAACCAGTCCAAAATAAATGCTGATGGGCAGCCCGATGAATCCGATGGCAATGATCAGTGCCAGAACGAAGGCCACACTGTAAATAATGGGATTTGTATTGCGGGACATCCACCCGAGCGATTGAAACGCGCTCCAGACCCCGTGACGAAGGTGCATCCCGAGTAACACCATTATGATGACGTAATAAATGGTATACAGCGGACTCTGAAATACCTCTGTCAGGCGGGCATGTACGTCATGCATCTCCACACCGTTGATAACGGCCGTCTGAAAATCGTGAAATGCGAACGTATTGAGATGCGTGATCACAAAAAGGAGCAGAAGCACGCCTGTCAGAATCATCGAACTGGAACTCCAGGACTGACGGCTTGGCCATCCGCGACTTGCGTACACTTCGTAGCTTTCTGGTCGGGCTCTGCGACGGCCGAGCCAGATGGAAAAGCCGAGCCAGACGTGGTAGAGGAAAAAGGCGAGAAGACCCAGCCGGACAACCCACAGCAGCGGCCCCATCTGATGGAGCGTATAAGAGTAGGTGTTGATGGCTTCAGGCCCACCGAAATAGGCGAGATTGCCGATCAGATGGACGATAATAAACAGGACCAGGCCAATACCCGTAACCCCCGTCGCAATTTTTCGTCCGACCTGCGAATTTAGAAATGTGGCTGTTTTGGACATAAGAAACACTTCATGTTAAGATTTTAGCACCTGATCGTGATTGCAACTCATGATTGCTTCATGTGTCCTAATGAATCAGAACATTATAACACATGAATTGCCCATGTCGGCAACCCGACACACAGGGGCATGATTATAATCGTCATGGACATTTCGCTTACGCGTTTCACTGAGCATGTGTTAATTACCTTTGATTTTTAAAGTCACATAGTATACCAATGCCGGTAATAATCATGCCCCACTTTGTAAAAAATATTATCTCGCCATCGGTATATCGCTGACGCGGTCCATTGCGCATCCGACGTAAGAATTCAAACATTTTTTAAACAGATGAAATCTCCATGGCCGATAATTCGGACACACAGGTATATAATTGAACACATTGATGCTCCATGTGACTTTATAAATCAAAAAATTCAAACACATGAAACAATACTTTATTTAATGCAAAAACATTTTTGATGGAATCGGGCCTAATATATAATTTTTAGTACAAGATTCCGCTCGCCTGCGACTTGCAGACTCTTATTTATATTAACTCTATATAAGAATCTACCATCATGCATCATGTCATGGCGAAAATTTCGACACACTGGCGTATGATGATATCAAGGATGCTCTATGTGTCCGATTGAATCAAAAAGTTAAACACATAAAACTTCACCAACAACTTCCGACAAACAAGGTGCCTGTTTTGCGTACCTGAGTATATGGTTGCATTATGAATATTATGCGAATTACGTGTCAATTTCCGTGCAGAATTCTCTGGAGCGGTACGTCTGTACGATTTCCCTTCAGGCAACTCGTCTGACTACCTAATCCTATATCTGGCGGATGGGTGCTTTTTAGTTTACCAATCCACATGCATTCCCTCATACCATTCCACTACTTGAACCTTTTTTTTTGTATACTTGGAATGCACGCTAATAATATTTGTGAATGATCATCGCTATCATAAAGATTGAAGTGATATGACTCTTATGGTCTCCATCTCCGGTATCCGGGGAGTTTTCGGAAGTGATCTGACCCCTGGAAATCTCACACTCTATGCGTCGGCATTCGGTACCTGGTTGAAGGGCGGTACCGTGGTGGTTGGACGCGACAGCCGGGTCACCGGTGAATTGTGCGAGCGGGTTGTCACCGCAGCACTGCAATCAACAGGGTGTGATGTGATAAATCTTGGAATCGTTCCCACACCGACCGTGGCCATGGGAGTGCTGAAACACAGGGCTGCCGGCGGAATCATCATCTCCGCCAGCCACAATCCCGCCGAATGGAATGCTCTGAAGCTGCTTAATCACAAAAGTGAGTTTCTGGACAATGATCAGGGTGATGAAATGATCAACATTGCCCGGAACCACCGCATTCACAACTGTGATTACCGCGCTATCGGTAAAGTCTACCGTGACGAAACCGTTGTGGAAGCCCACATCAATGCCATACTCAATTTGCCTTACATAAACAGGGAACAGATTGCTTCCGCCGATTTCAACGTAATGCTGGACTGCGTGAACGGCGCCGGGTCACATGCAATACCCCGACTGCTGGAACGACTCGGAGTTCGGCAAATTACAAAAATTCACTGTGTCCCGGATGGTCTGTTTCCGCACAATCCCGAACCGCTTCCCGAGCATCTCGGGGAGATTTGTGAGCGGATCGTGCAGGACGGCAGCGATATTGGTTTTGTCACCGATCCCGACGCCGACCGATTGGCGATTGTCGACGAGCACGGCAAGTTGCTTGGTGAAGAGTACACACAAGCAATCGCCTTTGATTTCATGCTGAAAAAAAAGGCGGGGCCGGTTGCCACCAATCTCTCCTCCTCCCGGGTAACCGACGACATCGCCCGGAAATACGATCAGACCTGCCACCGTACGGCTGTTGGCGAGATTCATGTGGTCAAGGAGATGCAGCGGGTCGGTGCCGTCATTGGCGGCGAAGGCAACGGGGGTGTGATCAATCCCGACCTGCACTACGGACGGGATGCGCTGGTCGGCATTGCCATGGTGTTGCAGTATCTTGCCGAGGAGCGGAAAACGCCTTCGCAAGTGCGCGCAGAGATGCCGGATTACGTCATCCAGAAGTCCAAAGTACTTCTGGAGAACCTGGATGCCGACGCCGTACTTCGGACAGTAGCAGAGACTTGTGTCAATCAGGATATCAACACGACCGACGGAGTCAAAATCGATTTCCCGGAAGGATGGGTCCACTTGCGCAAATCCAACACTGAACCGATCATCCGCATCTATTCGGAAGCACAAACCTCTGAAAAAGCGGAGGAACTTACATCCTTTGTAAAAAAAATGATCCCTTCATAAATCAAATAACCGAATTGTTATGCTTGAATCCATGACCGGCTATGGCCGGGGGGAACATGTCTCCGAAAACATCCGTGCTGTTGCCGAAATCCGTTCGGTCAACTATCGATACAGTGAAATATCGATTAAGCTGCCGCCACAGCTGCAGGGGTATGAACAGCCTTTGAAAGAGAAGGTTCAAAAGAAAGTGAACCGGGGCAAGATTACTCTGACTGTACAACTGGATTACCGGACACCCGACAATACGGCGTATATACAGGAAGAGACCCTGAAACAAAAAATTGCGATATTGGAGAAAGTACGGTCAGTGGCCGGCATCAGCGACCCTGTCCGGCTGGAGCATCTTCTCGTTTTTGAAGAGCTGTTTGAACCGTCAGAAAGCGATTCGGAGATATTGCATAAACAGTATGAAGTTACTGAACGGGCTGTCATGGATTCCGTCGAAAGGCTGATCGAAATGCGCCAAAATGAAGGTCGTCATCTGCAAAAGGACCTTGAACAACGAATGGCATTGCTGCGCGCACACTGTGAGTCGGTCGGAAGCAGCGAAAAGGAGCGTATTGTAGAAGCCAAAAAACGGTTGAATGAACGGCTGGAACATCTGATCGACGGCAGGGTCGACGAAGATCGTCTGGAACATGAAATCGCCATCATGGCCGACCGACTTGATATCTCCGAAGAACTGGTGCGAATGAATTCCCATATTCACTATTTTGCCAAATGCATGGACGATCAGAACTCACAGGGCAAAAAACTCAACTTTATTCTGCAGGAAATGCATCGTGAAGTCAATACGATCGGCTCTAAAGCCAACCACTCCAGCATATCCCAAATGGTTGTCGAGATGAAAGAAATCATTGAAAACATCCGGGAACAAATACAAAATATCGCGTGAGCAGGCAGCTATCATCCCAATCGGATAACAAAAGAAGCCGAGGCAAAATTGTAATCCTCTCCGCCCCGAGTGGAGGCGGTAAAACCACACTGGTTAAACGGATGCTCAGAGAATTTACCAATCTCAAATTTTCCGTCTCGGCGACGACACGTTCACCGAGAAAACACGAAGTCCACGGAAAAGATTATTACTTTCTCTCTCCAGAATCGTTTGACGAAGCCGTCGCGAAAGGAGAGTTTCTTGAATGGGAAGAGTTTTACGGCGGAATTCGGTACGGATCGCTGGTATCTAAAGTTGAAAAAGAGCTAAAAAAAGGATACTTTATATTGTTTGACATCGATGTAAAAGGAGCCTTGCACGTGAAGGCGCAATACGGGGATGACGCACTGGCCGTTTTTATCCGGCCGCCCTCTGATGCTGTTCTTCTGGAGCGGCTGAAAAAAAGGGGGACCGAAAGTAAAAAATCCCTTCAGATGCGGCTGGAGCGCGCCCATTTGGAACTGTCTTACGCCGATCGGTTTGACCATGTCATCGTCAACGACGATCTGGAACGAGCCGGCAGGGAACTGACGGAGCTGGTCGCTTCTTTTATGAACGAAACAATCACCAATTGATAAATACCACTTATGGGAGTCAAGTCGCTTGATCTGGAGAAGATTCAGAATACTACAGGGAATGTTTACGAAGGCATCGTGATCCTCTCCAAACGGGCCCGGCAAATTGCCGCTCAGGAAAAAATGGAACTGGACGAAAAACTCAAGTATTTCGAAGGTTTCGAGGATGAGGAAGAGTACACCTTCAACGAAGAACAGGAGCGAATTACGAAAGAATACGAGGCGCGTCCACACCCGACCGAACGTTCAGTCAATGAACTGCTGAACGATCAGATCTACTACCGCGGATCAACATCCGATTCCGACGACGATAACATCTGACCCACATGTTGCGCGGCAAACATATCGTCATCGGTGTCACCGGTGGCATAGCCGCCTATAAAGCGGTTTATCTTGTTCGGGAACTGCAGCAGACAGGTGCGGAAGTACGGGTGACGATGACCGAATCGGCAACCCGTTTTGTCGGCCGGGAAACTTTTGCCTCACTGACCCGCCATGACGTCCCAGTCCGGATTTTCCCCGACAGTCCCGGTGGAATCAGTGAAAACTGGACACAGCACATCCAATGGGCGGAATGGGCTGATCTGATCGTTGTCGCTCCCTGCACCGCCAACAGCCTCGCAACAATTGTTTACGGCTTTTCCGATTCCATGCTTACCGCAACGATTCTGGCGGCACGCTGCCCCGTCCTGCTCTGCCCCACTATGGATGGAGAGATGTACCGGGCTTCTGCTACCCGGACCAACCTGGACAAAGCCCGAGATCTGGGTTTTCATCTGCTTCCGCCCGATCACGGATACCTTGCCAGTGGTCTCGACGGACCAGGCCGCCTTCCCGAACCCGCTGTCATTATGGAACAGATTCAACAACTGCTGTCGGAGCAGGTGAGCCAACCGGATCGATCGGACCAGCAGAACTATCTGCCCCTGAATGGCAAAAATGTACTTGTTACCTGCGGGCCAACCCGTGAATTTCTCGATCCCGTCCGGTTTCTTTCCAATCCGTCTACCGGGAAAATGGGTATGGCGATGGCAGAAGCGGCATTAGCGCTTGGTGCAGAAATCACCCTGCTGCATGCGGCGTCCATCGACACTTCACGGTTACCGGAATCGATCCATAAGCATCCTTTTGTAAGCACAGAAGATCTATTTAAGCTTGTAAAATCCCATTGCGAGTCTGATATCATCATTATGACGGCTGCTGTTTCGGATTTTCGTCCGGCAAAAACCCATACCCATAAGGTCAAGAAAGAGTCGGCAGAACTACAGATTCCTTTAGAGCGGACCCCGGACATCCTTCTATGGCTCGGGGATAATCGCAGCAATGAGCAGGTCATCATCGGATTTGCAATGGAGACCGAACATCTCGCCAAGCGTGTTCGGAATAAAAGAGCGATAAAAAAAGCGGACTGGATGGTGGGCAATGACCTGTCGGGTTCTGATTCCGGATTTGCCGTGGACACCAACCGGGTGCTGGTAGTCGGATCCGATTCAGAAGTCCGTTTTGAAGGTGCCAAATCTGATGTTGCCCGAAGCGTTTTACGCTATATTTTTGCATCATAAAGCCCGAAAGCACCAATCCGGCATGCCATTTCCAACATTTACCGTAACTCAAAAAAAAGTAGCGGCAATCTGGCTTTTGGCCGGATCATGCATGATTGCGGTACTGATCATGTTTATTACACCATCCGAGCGACAAGAGCGGTTGTCAGAGCTGGCACTGGCGGATTCACTTATCCAGCAGGAACTGTCACTTTTTAATATCTCGTCCGAATATATCCGCATCTTTGACTATCCGGTCACCGATCAATTTACCAGAAAGAGATATGTCGTAAATCTGCCTGTTCAGGTCTCCAAGACCCATCTTCATGCCAAGCTGAACAGCCAGTTTCGCCAGTTTGGGGTATCCTCCATCGGATATGTCGATGTACCGGACCGCAAAATGAGCCTCCATCTTTTCTATCGCGACAAGATCATCCGAACCCTCGAACTGCGTACCGAACCGGATTATGTCCGCATCCCGCATCCAGCCACTTTATTCATCTATTTTGATCGTCGTCCGACCGCATACCAACTAGAACGCATCCGGATGCTCGGAATTCCGGCCAACATCGTTTTGCGGTCCGCATCGCGCCGGTCGCTGGTTCGTTGGACAGAGACACTTCCGGAAGATCTGACAGAGGCCGGCATATGGTTTGACGATGTACGAACGACTTACGATGAGCTGATTCAGGATGATGCAGCGCTGTTCCGTACACTTGCGGAAGTTGCTCAGATTCACAACCGCCCGGTACTTCTGGATTTTTCGGCGGATGCATCCTGGCTCACTGCCGAACAGAAGGAGCGCCTGGAATCGTTAAATATAGCCATTAGAGAGGCCGGGGACATGATAATTCTGAGCAGCGAAGACCGATTCAAATTCGACCGGCAGATGCTCACCTATTCACGGCTTGCCAGACAGGCGGGAAGACCGCGCTTGCTTGTCCGGGGGACCGACCGCACGCTAGACTGGCTCGAAGAGTGGATCCCGCGCATTAAACGGGGCGGTGTGATATTTGTAACCCCGTAGTCGCTGGAGTTATCAAATCATCTTCCCCATTTCCGCTCATCGGTTCTCAAACAGCTGCCCTTCAAAAGCGGTTTTCATTCCAAATCGCCATTTTGCCGGTTATAGAACAAATGTGCTGTCAGATCGTACTGAATCGGTGTAATGGAGGCATAGCCCATTTTCAATACATTCAGATCAAGGTTATCTCCATCGTCGAGGATCTCGAGTCGTCCTGTTATCCAGAAATAGGGCTTGTTGTGGGGATCGACCCGTCCCTCAAACGACTCGATATAACGGCTGTTGGCCTGTTTGGCCCATCGTATCCCTTTCAAAGGTCCACCCGGGACGTTCAAATTGAGGGTAATGCCGGACGGGAGTCCGTTTTTAAGCACATATCGTATTGCGCGGCGAGTGGCTTCCCGAGAGCCTGAAAGATCTGCGGTTTCACTAAACTCGGTACAACTGATGGCAATTGCAGGATACCCCAGAATGGTTGCTTCGGTCGCCGCGCTTACAGTTCCGGAGTAAATGATATTGATACCGGCATTAGAGCCGTGATTGATACCGCTCAACACTATATCGGGTTTCCGATTCAACAGCTTGCTGTGGCCCAACTTGATACAATCGGCCGGTGTACCATTGACCGAATGTCCTCCAATTTTGGCGTTGATCTGAAACGGCGTTACACGCAGCGGGTCGGATACGGTGATGGAGTGTCCAACCGCACTTTGTTGCCGGTCAGGTGCGATAATTACCACCTCACCGAACTCCCCGGCTACTTCGGCCAGCGACCGGATGCCCGGTGCAAAAATACCGTCATCGTTGCAGACCAGAATCAGCCGGTCAGAATTGTAATCATTACTTGTCATACTGCTCATTCCTATCAGGAAACAATCCTTTTTTCACATCCGATCGATATTGCTGAAACGCCTTGGTCATATCGGTGAAAAGATCGGCATAACGGCGAAGAAAGCGCGGACTGAAATCTTTGTTGAGTCCAAGCATATCGTGCGTTACCAGAACCTGTCCGTCGCAGCGATCACCCGCCCCGATGCCGATTGTGGGAACCGATAATGCAGCGGTGACACGTTCTGCCAGGCCGGACGGGATTTTTTCCAATACGACGGCAAAACACCCGGCTTCCTGAATCTGTAATGCATCGTCCATCAGCTGCTCCGCCTCTTCGTCGTCGGTAGCCCGAACTTTATAAGTCCCGAATTTGAAGATACTCTGCGGCGTGAGTCCGAGATGTCCCATCACCGGTATGCCGGCATCCACGATTTTTCGGATGGATCCAACAATGGTATGCCCTCCCTCCAACTTGACAGCGTGAGCACCAGCCTCTTTCATCATACGGCCGGCGCTTTCCAGGGCTCCGGTGTCGGTAACCTGATAGCTCATAAACGGCAGATCCGCCACCACGAGTGACCGTTCCGCGCCACGCACCACACAAGCCGTATGGTACATCATCTGTTCAAGAGTGATAGGAAGTGTGGTTTCATGCCCCGCCATCACATTACTGGCCGAATCCCCGACCAGTATGATATCGATGCCTGCCTGATCGATAATTCGGGCCATGGTATAATCATAAGCAGTCAGCATACTGATCTTCTCACCGTGCCCTTTCATTTCCACCACGGTGCGTGTAGTGATACGCGTGGATTTTTCTGATGGCTGTCTGGTACTCATAATTTGTCTTTTGTAACGATGGCTGCCGTAGCTTCGAGTTTACAAGCAAGACTGCCCTCAACCGTAGCGTTGCCGACCATGGTCAGGAAATTCCTGCGTGTACTGACGAGTTCCACTTCCAGTCTGAGCTGATCACCCGGAACCACCGGCCGGCGGAACCGCGCATTATTGATACCGGAAAAAACAATAATGACATCCTGCGGATTCTCAATCTTATTTTTAAGTGTTAACAGACACCCTGCCTGGGCTAATGCCTCCACCTGTAAAACTCCCGGCATGACAGATGCACCCGGAAAATGGCCGTTGAAAAAACCCTCATTGGCCGTCACATTTTTAATTGCAACAATATGTTTTTCACCGATTTCCAGTACACGATCGACCAGCAAAAACGGATAACGGTGAGGAAGTAGGGTTTTGATCTCTTCAATTTGCATGATAACCAGTTAATTAATAATTGCGGAGAATAAAAATACGCAAGTTGCCGTAAGCAAACCAATCATGAAGCTCGATTTGTAACTCTTTGAAACTATGAAACAGTACCGATATAAATATAGGCGATTCCCTGCATCAGTGGTCGCATTACATACGATTTGAAGCGTCCGGTATTTTTCATAAGGACAACAAATCGGTCCGCTGCCGGAAATGCAGCGCTTGTTTTGGGCAGATAGCGATAGGCCTCCGAATTGCCGCTGATCCAGCCGCCCAGCAGTGGTATCACATATTTACTGTGCCACCGATAAGGATATTTAATGATCCCATAAGGTTGACCAAACTCCAGCACCACCACTTTACCACCCGGGCCATCTCTGACAACGCCGCAAGCGGGTCATCCACATTGCGGATGCCAAAAGCAATGCTACTTATATCAAACCGGTCGTCATCATAGGGAAGATTCATGACATCCGCTACTTCCCAGGTCAAGGACATTTGTTTTTTCCGGGATTTCTCAGGGGCTGTTTCCAGCATTTCGGCACAAAAATCAGTGCCAATCACTTTTCCGTTTAATCCAACCGATTTCTTGAATGCGATAGCAAGATCACCCGTGCCGGTGGCGCAATCCAGCACTGTCATTCCCTCTGATGCGCCGCTCATTCTAACCGCCCGCTTTCTCCATCGGTGGTGTATCCCCAAAGACAATACGGTATTAAGGAGATCATACCGACCCGATATGGATGCAAACATTCGACGAACTTCTTCGCTCATAAATGGTTATTTTCCTTTTTTATACTTTCTTAAGATCTCTTGCTGTTTATTTACGAGCGAAAGAATCTCTTTTTCCATGGCATCTGTTTCACGAACCGGAATATCCTCTTTTATTGCATACTTGAGAATCAACATTTTAAGTACCCTGTCGTTAAGCAGCAGGGATTCACTGCTTTTTAATCCGTAGAGCCATTCAACCGCCCACCGGAACCATCCGAATTTGAGGATGCAAAAAATAATAATACCCAGGAAAACCGAGGCATGCTGTTCGGTAATCCCCATCCAACTCAGCACCACAACCGAAAATAACACTACGAGAATCTCTTTATCCAGTATATTCAGGATCGATGTCAGTGTAATACTCAGGAAACCGGCTTTGTTGATATGCCAAACCGGTACGAAAACAAGTGTTGCAGCAACAGCCAACAACAGCCCCTGACCGTACAGTAACAGCATAAACAGTACGATTCCGATATTGTCGGCACTGCGAATCCAGATCTCCGATTTTTTAATCAGCTTTTCCAGATTGTGTTTCGCCAGCAGGCCAGGAGCAAATTTTTCCAATGCCTCAGAAGTGATGTGAAACCAGTTTCCTGCTGAAGTAAAAATTCCCCGCGGGGTCTGGATAAAATGGCTGTTGGTATGTCGGGATACGCTCATTACAAATGCGTTGAATTCTGTCCGTTCAATACAGTAAGGATACGGTCGATAATTTATTGTTATCTGCTGTAATCCCCAAACGGATATCCGTTCTTCACGCTCTTCTGATGGCGACGTCTTATCATGCAATTTCGACGCAACTGACCACCCATATTCATGCAACGATATCGAGTCCTCAATCTATCACAGCAGAATCGACCGCACTTGATCATGCAGAAGAATCAAATCCTCACGCTCTTGCGATTGTGGCGATCCCGATGACGTCGGTGTGTTTTCTGACAAGTCCGGCAAGTTCCAGAGTTGTCGCACCGGTCGTTATGACATCGTCGATGATAATCACCGGTTCATCCCGGAACAACTCTTTATGCTGCAGTCTGAATGCGCTGTCAATATTGGCTCTTCGCACCCGGGCACTCAATCCGGTTTGGGTTCGGGTCTTTTTGACACGAATCACCGCTTTTTCGTCCGCAATAACTGAACCGGTCACATCCGCCACACCTTCGGCGATCTTTGCCGACTGGTTATATCCCCGCTTTCTCTTTCTTGCCGGATGCAGCGGAACCGGCAACAGTACCGTCTTCATATCTGCCGTAAGCCATCTGTTACGCCTCAGTTTATACCCTAACTGACGACCCAGAGTAACACCAAGTGCAGCAAGTCCACTGTATTTCACCTGATGGAGCACATCCTGTAAAAATCCCCCTTTATCAAATTCCCAGAGCGAATCCTGCATCCGAATCCACTCCGGCATGATCAACCCCTCACATGCATCGTTACCCTCGGAATTGGCCGGTTCGAATGCATGATCCAGACAAAACGAACAAAGATGTGTTTCATCGCGTAACCGGTCCCCACAAACCAGGCAGATCACCGGATACAGCAGCTCCCGGACATCCCTGGCGACCATAGATATAAACTTTCGCATTTCTGATTCTCCGTCAATATCCAGATATACTTTATAGAGAATTCAGACCGTTGTTTCTTACAGTGGA
>SLQC01000103.1 GCA_007131625.1 Balneolales bacterium
AAGAGACCTCCCCTCCAACTGATTAAAGATTTTTTGGTCAAATGAGATGAAGGAGGGGCGGTGAAATTAAAAATCGCTCAATTTAGGTTTTATGTAATCGATTTGAAACATCGGGTAGTCGTGGCCGAACACGAATATCTGGTGGACGGACAGCGCACTCACTCGGTTCAGAATTTCTATTTGGCACCCAGGCCATCCGGCCTGTAAACACAAAACAATAAAAAGGAGAACTCACCATGAAAACACGGCAAAAAATCATGAACCTGCAATCGGTAATATTGTTGATTGCAATTTTCCTGTTAATCCCTAATTGATGTTTCATACGGACAGCAGGATTTTTTTTAAAGAGGTCTGTAAGGATTTACATAACGATAAATTTAATGGACATCTGTTCTTCAGTCAGAAGGTTACGTATTATCGGATCCCGATGGAGGAAGGTCCTGATGCAACGTCAAGGGCACTATTCAAAATGAGGAAAGGGTACGGGTTCACCTGAAGTTCTGTCAACCGGTAACCGGGCATCCACTTCGCGCATCCAATCTATCATCAATCCGGCCAGTTGTTTTGCATGCACCCTGTTGGTATTCATTACGTTGCGGGTTTCCGTAATATCTTCCGAAATATCATATAATTCCCAGCTCCGGTCCCTGTAAAAATAGATCAATTTCCAGTCGCCTTTTCTGACAGATGTAAACGGATCCAGCCCGGGACCTGTCGGACCCCATTTGTGAGGATAGTGCCAGAAGAGCGCTCTTTCCTGCATATTTCCACCTGTTGCAATGACATCGGATAGACTGGCACCATCGACCGGCAAATCTTCAGGAATTTCAGATCCGGTCAGCTCAATAATGGTGGGAAAAAGATCGTGGCTGATCACAGGAGTGTGAATCTGCGATCCCTGTTCCAAATTCAGAATATGCCGGGAACGTGAATGGGACTGAGACTGGGACTCGGAATGGGTACGGTCATCCGGGTTACCCCAAGCCATTATCAGGGGGATGCGGCTCCCTCCCTCATAGGCGGATCCCTTGCCGCTCATCAAGGGGAGATTATGCGTATTCAGCCCGGTTCCCAGAATAGTCTGTCCCCGTGTATGGGCACTTAATGCTCCGT
This sequence comes from Balneolales bacterium, assembly GCA_007131625.1. Lineage (GTDB taxonomy): Bacteria > Bacteroidota > Rhodothermia > Balneolales > Natronogracilivirgulaceae > SLQC01. Next base: position 1,114 of record SLQC01000103.1, read on the forward strand.
CATCCGAAGTGAAGATTATGAGCGTATGGTCGGCGATGTCCAACTCCTGCAATTTGTCCAGTATGTTGCCGAGACTATGATCCATCCCCTCGATCATGGAAGCATAGGCCGCTTCAACCGGATCCAGATTCTGATAGTGGCCAACGAAGTTCGGATCCGGCTGGATCGGTGTGTGAATGGCATAGTGAGCCATATTCAGAAAGAACGGTTCACGACTACCGGCCAAATTTTCCATGACTTTCAATGCCTCCAGGGTCAGGGCCTCGGTGAGGTAGGTATCCGTTCCGTGGTAGGCTTCCAGTCCGGGGACATCCCAGTGCGACTCCTCACCCGGTCTCCGCTTGAAATCATCCATCCCGTAATAACTGCCCGGTGCCCCGGCGGCATGGCCGGCGATATTGAGGTCAAATCCCAGGTTTCCCGGATCAGCCCCCGGGGTGCCGAGGGCGCCAAAATGGGCCTTCCCGATGTGCACGGTGCGATAACCGTTTTCCCGCAATAGGCCGGCCAATGTAACATCATCCGGCTGCAGTCCGCTTACATTCCATTGGGATGGAGAAAGTAACGGATAGTCTCCGCGGGCGGTTTCCTGCTCTTCCACGCTGTTCCGGAGTGTCCAGTTTGTGATATTATTACGAGCCGGGTATTGACCGGTCATGATACTTACCCTGGAAGGGGTACACACCGGTGAAGCCGTATAGGCCTGCGTAAAGATGACTCCCTGATTCGCCAGTCGTTCCATGTTGGGCGTATGATAGACCGTATTATAGGGCGTTTTGACCGAATGAAATGGCAAGGAGGTATCCTGCCATCCCATATCGTCCACCAGGAACAGAATGATGTTCGGACGTTCGTTTTTTCCGGGTTCGGATGTTGTGACATCATCGGCCGCGACCGATACCAACCATAACACGAGCAGGGTTTTCATCACATAGTGTACTCTTCATCCGAAAACAGAGGGGAACTCAGATACCGGTCGCCGATATCACAAGTGATGCAGACGATCAGGCCGCTTGTCAGTTCTTCGGACAGCCGGATAGCCGCCGAGAGACATCCGCCGCTGCTCATACCGGCAAAAATGGCCTCTTCACGGGCCATTCTGCGGGTCATTTGGATGGATTCCTCTTCGCTGACATCAATGATCCGGTCCACCCGTTCCCGTTCAAAAATAGCCGGCAGGAATTCGGGCGACCATCGCCGGATTCCGGGTATCTGGGAGCCGTCCGTCGGCTGCACACCGACGATCTGAATTTCCGGATTCTGCTCTTTCAGGTAGCGTGAAACGCCCATGATCGTGCCGGTGGTCCCCATCGAAGATACAAAATGGGTGATTTTACCGCCGGTGTCTTTCCAGATTTCGGGACCGGTAGTACGGTAATGTATCCGGTAATTGTCGGGATTGCCAAACTGATTCAGCAAATAGTAACCCTCCCTGGACGCCATCTCTTCTGCAACGGTGCGGGAATATTCGATGGTACCGTCCGCCGGCGTCAGGATGACCTCGGCACCGAAAGCACGCATGGTCTGCACCCGTTCCCGGGTGGAGCTTTCCGGCATGACAAGGGTCATGTTAAGATTCTTCAACCGGGCGATCATCGCGAGTGCGATACCGGTATTGCCGCTGGTAGCTTCGATCAGCCGGTCACCCGGGTGGATGTCGCCGCGCTCCAGTGCCGCGGAGATCATCCCGTAAGCCGCCCGATCCTTGACGCTGCCGCCGGGATTCAGTCCCTCCAGCTTGCAATAGACGGCTATATCGGGAGAGGCCGGTATGTGCAGGAGCCGGACTTGCGGGGTGTTTCCGATAAGTTGTTCAAGCGTCATGGATTGTTGCAATATTTTAAAAAGCCGGATAACAGATTCTTTGTCATTGATCAGGCTGCCGTTTCACTGTGAAAATGCATGCTGCGGATTCCATTTGAAAATGCATACAGCGGATTCAATATGAAAATGCATACAGTGGATTCCATATGAAAATAAAGAATTCGGTTTCACATCTAAATTCAGTTTGTGGTTTCACATCAAAATTCAATTTGTGGTTTCACATCTAAATTCAGGTTGTGGTTTCACTGTCCGAAACATTTTGGTTCTCCAGCCGGGCGACATAGGAGACCCGCGAAAAAGCCGGCACGCTTTCGGTCAGCCAGACATTCCCGCCGATGATGCTGTTTCGGCCGACGATGGTTTCACCGCCAAGAATGGATGCTCCGGCATAGATTACCACATAATTTTCAATGGTAGGATGTCGCTTGACAGCCGCGTCCTCCTTGCGTACACTCATGGCACCCAGTGTCACACCCTGATAAAGTTTGACGTGATCTCCGATATCGGTTGTTTCTCCGATGACTATACCGGTACCGTGATCGATGCAGAAATGGCGGCCGATACGGGACCCGGGGTGAATGTCGATGCCGGTGTGACTGTGGGCATTTTCCGTGATCATCCGGGAGAGCAGAATATATCCCTTTCCATGGAGAAAATGGGCGATCCGATAAGAGGCTATGGCATAAAAACCGGGATAGGTCCGGATCACCTCGGTCCGGCTTTTGGCTGCCGGATCCCCGTCGTACATCGCCGTTATGTCAAGTTCCAGTGTCTCTTTAATTTCGGGAAGTGCTTCCCAAAACTGCTGTGTAATCTGTTTCTCGTTACCGGTCTGGCATTCGTTACAGTTGGACAGGATATGACGAAGTTCATCTTTCAGTTCCGCGGAATGTGACTTCAGTTCCTCGACCGTTGCATAATGCATCGTGTTGTACTGGGGAAAAAGAAATCCGAGAAGCCGGTTGAAAAAAGCGACTACCTGAATGGGCGACGGGCAGCTCCCGGCACGGCTGTGTTCGTTGTAAAGATTTTGTAAATACGTATAATCCATTGTGTTGTTCGGTCGGACCGCTTTTTGTATATAATTCTTTAAATATATTAAAAATCTACCTTTTTTGCGCGATTTACTCACCGATTGTACTTCCTGTGAGGATGTTTGATTCGGAGCGGTCTTAGTTGATAATTACCATAGGGTTACATGTAAAGTTGGTGCAAAATGTATTATATTGAAATGTTTTAACACGCCTGTTGCGTGGCAGATGCCGGTTCATGCGCTATGACGGTTGCGGTGAACAGAAGGAGAAGGGGAGGTATCCACCGTGTTCGGGCAATTACGAACGAACATCATAGGCTGATAATTTTCGCAAGTTTTATAGGGGCAATAATATTCAAAGTGTCTTCTGGTCTTGATCGATCAATGAACTCTAATAAATGAGGTACGGTATGATGGATTTACTTTTATCCCTGAATATATGGGCGGTGCTTGTTGCGGCAACACTCCATTTTTTACTTGGCGCGGTATGGTATAGTGTGCTGTTTCCGAGTGTATGGATGAAACTGAGAGGGATCACGGAAGCGGATATCGGTGAACCGAATCCGATGACTTTTGTCTGGACGTTTTTACTGCAGCTTGTATCCGCCGGGACGCTCGGTGTGATTTTACTGGCAACAGGCATCGATACGGCACACCATGGAGCGTTGGTCGGTTTCGGAGCGGGCGCTGGGCTGGTGTTTACGCTAACCGGCACTACCGGACTGTTTTCCGACTCAAATATCGGTCTGCACTTCATTGACAACGGTTATCATGTCCTCGGACTGACTATTGCCGGCGCGGTCCTTGGAGCCTGGTGATGTTCTTTTTCTGGATGAAATCCATCGCAAGTCGGTCTTGTCTCCCTTTCGGCACACATTAAAAACATAAAGTGTGCCGGATAACCGAAATTCCAAGCATGTACTGCCGTAAATTTTTCCTTATTTGATTAACAGCATCTGCTTGCTCGTGGAGTACGATTCTGTTTGAAGTCTGTACAGGTACATACCGCTGGACAAACCGGTTGCATCAAATGTTACTTCATAAATTCCAGGGCTTTTGTTTTCGTTTACCAGGATTGCCAACCGCTGTCCCATAGCGTTGTACACTTCCAACCGTACATAGGCAGGTTTCGGTACGGAGTAACGGATCTGTGTCACCGGATTGAAGGGATTCGGATAATTTTGAGCCAAATCAAATTCTTCGGGTAGTTCATGCCGGTCGGGATGACGTGCAGAAGTAATGATTTTATCCTGTGACTGAACCCCGGTTCTCCGGTTGTTACCCATGTCGGTGCTCCATAAGGATGACCGTGCAACGGCTTCGTCCGTTATTTGCCTTTCACCGGTCGTTTTCAAATTACCGGCCATTTCATCCACCGGATCGTGAACCCGGATTACCTGACCGCCCCGGCTGCCGATGTAGAGAGATTCATTGGCATACAGCATCGACCGGGAGGGGTTTTCGGCAAAGGAAAACTGCCAGTTTACCGAACCCTGCCGCGGGTCAATGGAATAGACAATTCCCTGCTGGTCGGCGACATACAGCCGTCCGTCACCCAGAGCGGGTGTTGTTGATACGGGATTGTGAAGTGAGATGTTCCAAATTTCACCGCCGGATTCGGCATCCAATTTGGTTATGCCACCCACTTCATCGGCAATATATATGTGATTATAGGCATCAATGACCGGGGAGGCTGAAAGGGTGCCGTCAAATTCCACTCGCCATTGTTCGTCCACACCCTGACGGTCGAAATGCATCGACACCAGTTCGTTGGACCCCATTACCGCATAGGCATGACCCGGCAGGCCGAGCGACAGGTTGGCGGTAATATCTGCACCCAGATCATGCTCCCAAAGGTGCGGAGGTTCCTGGTCGGATTCCAGGTCCAGTCCGTACACGGTGCCCCCGGAGGAGGCAACCAGCATGATGCGACTGGCGCTGACCACCGGTGAATGACGAACCGGCGCATCGGCAAAAAAGCTCCACCGGCTGGATCCGCTCAAGCGATCCAAGGCAATCACATTGCGATTTTCCACCCCGATATAAACCGTACCGGTGATTGAATCCACGGCCGGCGTGGCGGAGATCTGTCCGCCCACCGCGGCATTCCACAACGGCGCTCCGTTTTTATTGAAGGCATACATTGTGCTATTGGTTGAACCGATGTAAAAGCTCGAATCATAGGCGATGGATCCGGAGGCCAGCAGTTCACCCTCCACACTCAATGAGAACCGCTCCTGCAACGATGCGTCCATACTGTACACGGCATCGCCTGAAACTGGAAGCACCAGAAAATCATCGCCCATCATGCTGAATCCGGAAAATACCGTTCCGTCGTAGGATGATTCGGTAACGGTCATCACCACTTCCTTCATGGTGGTGAACGGTGATGCAAGTGTCCAGATGCCGGTGCTTACCTCGTTGTGAGCCTGGACCCGCCAGTAGTACGACTGTTCATGGTCCAGCGAATTGCCAATCGTCACGGACGTTCCATCGACCAGCGTATCCACGAGGATCTGGTCAAATCCCTCATCTCCGGCAACCTGAACCCGGAATAAGTCGGCCGGTCCGATAAACCAGAATACTTCAGGATGACGGGTGATTTCCTCCCAGCGCAGGGTAGCCGGAAGCGGTATATCATCGGTCTGATCGGCAGGGTGGATCAATTCCGGTTCTATCGGTGACCCCTCAACCATTCCGCTGCGTTTCAGATCTTCCAGACTTTCCAGCCATTGTTGATATTCCTCATTATAATGTATTTCATACAGGCCGGTATCATTAAACCATAACACCTTTAAACCGGGATGCCCTGTTCCGGGCGGAAGTGTACCTCTGAGTCTCACGTTTCCGCTCAATTTGAGAACTTCCAGATCGTTCAACTCAGTTACACCCTCCAGCAGAAAATAAACGGTATCATAGGAGGAAGACAACCTGTTATTGCTCAAATTCAGTATTTTCAAATGTTGCAATTTACCCAGGATACTCCCCAACCAAAGTTCTGCATCTCCGCTTAAATTATTTTCTTCAAGTTCGATGGCGATGACTCGCATATAGCCGTTAATTTCTTCCAGTTCAATGCCATGCCATTCAGAAACCGGCTGGTCCATCCACCCGGAGCTGTTGTGCCACTGCGCACCGTTAAAGCTATGAAATAACTGTACCAGTGACGTGGAATCTTCTTGATCAACAGGCTGTGCCGAAACCCGTGTGTCCGTTATTACCTGCATGATCATCACTATACACAATGAATGGATCATGAGGTTGAATCCATGTAGAAATGCGGGGGCGTATTTTTTTGGTTGCCGCCGTGTTTCAATCGTGGTTCCGTTTTTTACCGGTAAATGGTAACATTTCTGGGCGAGACCTAAAGGCCTGAACCGTCAAAGCGTACATGATGTTCTCCGGGTTCCAGACGTGCGTCGACCAGCCGGGCTACTTCCCGTCCCATTACGTCATATACAATCAGTGCGGCATGAGCTGATTCCGGCAGGGTAAATCGTATGAGCGTAACGGGGTTGAACGGATTGGGATAATTTTGATGGAGTTGGTAACTGACCGGACGATCTTCTATTGGGACTGAAGTTGGTATGCCACTGTTTTCAAATGTAAAAAACGGACGGCCCGGATCTGACAGTCCGGTGAAAAGATCTTCTGTTTCCGTACCATCCAGATTTGAACGCCTGATCTTGCCGCTTTCGCGTTCTGTCCAGTACATCTTGCCATTTTCCACATCCATTGTTATTCCCAATGGCTCATCCAGGTCATGGAGTACATCTTCCAAACCGGTCCCATCGAAATTTACCCAGCGTATTTTTCCTGAGACAAGTTCCGTCCAGTAGATTTGACCTGTTTCATGGTTCAATGCCAAGTCGCTTATCCTTGAACTTAAATCTTCATCCAAAATAACTTCTGCTTCATCTTTGTCAAAACGTATCAAAACACGACCGGTATCATTGGAAAATACCGAGCCGTAAATTCTGTCATTAAAAGAATCAACTATAAAAGCACTTTCCAAATCCCCGTGTTCCTTTAAAGGATTAATCATTCTTTTTGTATCGGATCCATCCGTAGGGGTATATCGTATATGTTGTTCATTTGCAAAACCAGTATACATCCACCAGTACAACTTATCGTTATCGCGGTCCAAAAATATTGGACCTTTATACGGTGTTGATGTAGCAATATACTCTCTGATGATTGCTTGCAGGTTTGATCCATTCAGTTCAACTTTCATGACTTCTCTTGACCAACCGGTAGTCCAGTAAGCTTTTTTTTCCACCGGATCGATGGCAACACTTACCGGATCGTCGAAACCTGCCAGCACTTCTTCGACATTATTACTATCGGGTGCAGACTGCATAATTCTGTAACCTGCGCTTACATCAGAACCTTCAACCCAATACAGTTTATTGTGCATGGGATTAAAAACTAAATCATTGGGGTGAAGCCGGATATCAGATGCTGCCACCACGGTATCCGTCACGGTTTCTCCCGGTTTTGCCCGAATTATCCCCCATTGGGCATCATCCGTCCAGTACAGGTAGTTATCGTTACGATCCAGAGTTAACAGATGCGGTCTGGAGTCAATAACATGTTCCATATCCCGGCCGTCCAACCCTGCCCGATAAATCCCGGCTTTCACATCATCAGAGGCTTTCGGAACGGTCCAGTAAATTTGATTCGCCGATTCATCAATTTCAATATCTCCAATTCTCGGGAATCCTTGTTCTGTTATGACGTCCTCAACCTGACTGCCATCCAGATTCGACCGGTGAATACTGCCAATGCCACCTTCTACCTCTACCCAATACAACTTCTCTTCGTTATGATCAATGCGAAACCGTCTAATGCCGGTTACCACATCTTCCAATCCGCTGCCATCCATTCGGACCCGGCGTATGCGCGATGTAGAACCATTTTCAAGCCAATAGAAGTAACCATTCGGGATATCCACACGCAGCATAAATCGATCCAAAAATGCCGATCCATCACTGATCAGACTGAAAAAATCAGTGCCATCTTGTTGTGGATCGCCTTTTCGAAAAATAATGGGATCATCATGATAATGCGGACCATCAATCCAGTATAATTCTCCGTCAACAATGTCGATGGCTACAGGATGGCGTCGTTCAATGTTCGATAGCGTATCAATGGTCACAGTTTCAACATTACCACGCATCAAGTTTTTGTTTTCGTAATCAAACCAATAGATATGATGATCGGATTCAGCAATGGTCTGCAGCTGCTCAACGGCAGCCACCTGGTACGGATCTTCCTCGGTTCCCGAGCCTCCGGCAAATTGGGCTAATGCCGGAAGGGCTGCAATCAACAGGAATACAACTATGAATATAAAACTCATTTTACATTGCATAGTTTTTCTCTATTGGGAGCAGGGGAAACTCGATGTCCATGACCCCTGCAATATGGTTGTTCCGATTATTTGATAACGGTCAATTGCCGGGATTGGATATAA
>SLQC01000223.1 GCA_007131625.1 Balneolales bacterium
AATTGCCGTAAGCTGAGGCAGGCATCGCGAGCCACATCGTCCACAGAGTACGCATTCCCGGCAAGCTGCAATTTCCGAAGAGCCTGATCAAAGGGTAACATCTCTTGAATATTCGCCATTTTCTTCAAAAGATAGGTCTGCACCCGGGCATTGATTTTTTCGGGTTGATCAGTCTCTCTCAACTCATCAATCAAACAGCTGATATCACTGTCGAGGATATCAAATCCATCAATCCCGTCATCAATTATCTCGGTCATCGGTATACCCAAAAAACGATACAGGCCTCCGGGCTGAAAGCCGATCATGACAGCGCGGTGGTCGTGCGACAATTCGATATCCACAGAAGTAAGCTGCGGTCCAACCACAACACAGGCGGATTGCCGTTTAAACTCCGTGTCATCAATCTTTTTAGCTCTAATGGGACTGTTCAGATAAAAAATGATGCAATGTACCGGTGTGGGAGGATAAGAATATACCTTTTTAGCGGTACCATCCCACGGCAATACCCCTTTAACCATGACCATCTTTATCAATGGCAACAGTAAAGGGTGCGGATCAAATACCTGAGTTGTATTCATATCGACAAACCGCAGTTGATGATTCAAAGAGACACTTTATTACAATATACAATATACAAATCGAATAAAAACAGTCTTTAGCAAGCTGGTGGTGTAAAATTAATGCCGTATAGACACATTACAGGTACCTGCCTGTCTGACTGAAACATGGATGTCGATTTGCAAGCCGGGTATTATTTAACCAATGCCATTTTGCCCGTTAATACGACATTTGCTGCCTGCAACCGGTACAGGTATAGACCACTGGACAGATTGTGAGCATTGAAAGTAACCGTATGCCAACCGGCCGGATGGGTTGAACCATTTGCAAGCACCGCGACCCTTCTTCCGAGGGCATCATATACGGTGATAGTAATGTCTGTTTTTTCAGGCAATCCGTAACGAATAGTGGTAATGGGATTAAAAGGATTGGGATAATTCCCCGAAAGTGTGAATACGGCAGGAATTTCAATCGACCCAGATTCTGCCGAGACGGGAATACCCGAGGCGGCAAATGTTGCATCCCCTAAAAGTATAGCCGTCTTGGGGGAATGATCAGATGCGTATGTTGTTTTTCCGTGAAGCTCGTCAAACCGGAAGTAGGTGGCAAGGTACTCTTCATTACCCATTAAGAGATCACGGTGTCGGTCTCTTATTTCAAACATGCTTTTACCGGAACTCCAGATTCTGACTTCATCGATCAGACCGACAAAGAAGTTCCCGTTACCTGTTGCATTGGCTCCAATTACCAGATCTCCGTTATTAGCTCGAGTATTTCCGGAAGTCAAGCGGGTACCGGCCAACTCACCATTGACATAGATGTTAATATTACCGCTGTCATATACGCCTGCAAGGTGAACCCATTCACCCGGTGGAATGGGTTCTGTGGCAGTTGCAGAATAGGCAGTGCTATATATATAAAAGCGTGGTGTACGTGCATCTCCGCTTCCTGTAAGTTCGAGCCGGTAATCGATTTGCGAGCCGACCGATTTGTCCAGGATAATTGCGTTATCGTCACTCGAGGCGTCGTAATTGATCCAGGCCTCAATGGTTAATGACTGGCTGCCCATATCCAGCGACGGTCTGTCCGTGGCTCTGGCATACCCGAGACCCCCCAACGAGAGAGCATTGCCCATGGGGTTGTCGGAAACAGTTACGGAAGCCGGGTAAGAAAAGTCGCTCTCCTGTCCATCGACAATAGAAGTAACTTCATAGAAGTATTTGTGAGACAAAGAAACGTCTGTGTCTATATAGGACGTCTGGTTTGCATTAAAGCTTTCGATGCTCTGCCTGTCATTGCCGGAGAATGATGTTGAACGGTATATGACATACTCATCGGCATTTGTGTCAAATCTCCCGGTCCACTGAAGGAAGGATTGTTGATCTGACAATTTGCCATAGATCTTCGGAGGAACAGGATAGGCGCCCGATGCAACGATTGAAGCATTACCGACAAATTCAAGCGTGCCCGGCATTGACGATCGATAAGCGGTTTGCACTCCGACATCATCAAACCTGTAGCAAGCCCGCAGATGTTCTTCGTTTCCGAATAATTGTTTTGTCATTTGTTGACGTAATTCATCCTGTGTAAAGGCACGATCCCAGATACGGATCTCGTCAGTTTGGCCACTGTAGAACTGGCCCGTACCGGTATGGTTAGCTCCAACAATCAGCGGAGCATTATTGATACGACTGTCGAAGGAAGTTTCCCGCATTCCACTAAGTTCTCCATTGATGTAAACCATCAGATTTGTACCATTATGGATTCCGGCAACATGAGTCCACTCACCATAAGGGATCCCGTGTGAGGAAACCGCGGAGTAGGAAGTGCTGTATATGTAAAATCCCAGGGCTGTTTCTTCTCCGCTTCCTTCCAGCCGCAATTCGTAATCAATCAGATTTCCATCTCTTTTGGTGAGAATCACCGCATTTTCCTGACTGAGTCCGTCATGTTTTATCCAGGCTTCGACGGTAAACGGTGGCTTGACCAGATTAAGGGAGGCCCGGTCAGATGCTCTTGCATGAGATGAACCATCCAGTGCAAGGCTTCCGCCGCCACCGGTGGCATATGGCGTAACGGCTACAGAATATGAAAAGTCACTTTCTTCACTGTTCTCATTGATGGACGTAATTTGGTAATAATAAGTGGTACCGTTTGAAAGTTCGCCATCGAAATACTCGTCGTTCCCTGAAGCGATGGTTGCTATAAGCGTTCTGTCTGCATAATCTGATACCGATGACCTATAAATCTTGTATGTATTTGAGGATATGGCATTCTCGCGATTGTGCCATAACAGCCGTGCGCCGGCATTCACCGGCAATGCAAACAGATCCGGAGGAACCGGAAAAATGCCTGTTTCAATTATTTCGGCATTTAAATGCAATGCCAGATCATTACCACCGGCACTGTCGTTGCTATTGCCCGAAAAGGAATAATTAGCAGCCAGATTAGATTCATTGCCCGAAAGTGCGTTGAACAGATTGTCATTTATTTCTGTTACGGTGCGTGCCTGGCTCCAGATGCGCACCTCGTCAATTTCGCCACTGAAAAATCGATCGTTTTTTGTGTAATCAGCACCAATTACCAAATCTTCGTTATTAGCGCGTGAATTGCCGGAAACCGATCTCGAGCCTTCAAGTTTGCCGTTTATGTAAACAGACATTGAAGTACCATTATAGGATCCGGCTATGTGTGTCCAGCGGCCGGGAGGGATTCCAGACTCTGAGGTGGCGTGATAAACCGTACTGTAGATTAAGAACCGGACGGTAACTTCTTCACCGCTGCCGAAAAGCGAAAGTTCATAATCCACAAGGTTACCGTCACGTTTGCTGATAATTACGGCATTTTCACCGGAGTTTCCATCATGCTTAATCCAGGCTTCCATTGCAAAAGAATTGGAACCCATACCAAGAGCTTCATTATCAGCAGATGAGGCATAACTGCTTCCATCCAGTTTAAGACTTCCACGATCAGCAAAAACATCAAAGATCAAACCAGATAACAGCAGATATAAAAAGGCCATGAATATGGAACACGGCCAAAAGGCAAGTGTGTTTTTCATGAGAATATTCAATCTCGTTTCGGAGGGGATGTTAAGCGTAAATTACTGAAAAAACTTAACATTATATGATAAGCAAGACCTACCGGAAAATTTTCCTTAATTCACCAGGACCATCTTCCTCGTTGCCGAGAATTCTCCGGTATCGAGTCGGTAGAAGTAGACGCCACTCGTCAGATTCCCGGCGTCCCAGGCGTAGTGATGCCGTCCGGCGTTGAGCCGCTGTGACACCACTGTGAACACTTCGCGGCCCAGCGCGTCATAGACCGCCAGCCTGACGTCCGCCGGTTCGGGCAGATCGAAGGCGAATGTCGTGGATGGATTGAACGGGTTCGGATAATTGCCGTGGAGAACGATCCGATCTGGAATCCCAGAGTTGGCAGGCTCGCGTTCTGCGGAAGTCACCACACCGGTTTCATTGAACACGGCCAACCCTTCGTCCGTCCCGATCCACTTGTTTCCGTTTTGATCGATGGCGATCGCATTAACGTTAAGTCGGACGAGTTCTGTGTTCTCGGTATCGTATACGGTCCAGACTTCCCCATCGAAATGGGCCAGAGCGCCAAGTGCACCAACCCACGGATTTTCATCCCGATCCAGAGCTATTGACGTAATTTTACCGTCGATGCCAGGGTCGTGAGAAGTGACGGTCTCGCCGTCAAAGTGCTGCACGGCCTCTGAAAAAGTACCCACCCATACGTCTCCGCCCGGCGCGACAGCAATAGAACTGAATAGCTGTTCTCCACCACTGGCACCGACGAATACCGACGCTCTGCTTTCTCCGTCGAAACGACTTACTGTGCCGCCGAGAGCAAGCCATATTATTCCGTCCTTATCCACCACGCCGGCCGAATATCCGGTCAATCCTGCGCGCAAGTAAAGTCGCTGGTCAATCTCGGAGAGAGCGGAGTGTGCCGACCAGTCAACTCCATCATAATGAGACAAAGTAAAACCACTCGCCGGAATCGCCCAGCCAGTACCGCTGAACCCAAATCCAATATTTCTGATATCATTGCTGTGCAACCCGGAATTGGAAGTGTCGATTCCGACCCACCTCCTACCGCCGAAGTGGGCTAGACCTAATCCGACCAGTTCTCCATCTATAGTGTCACCAACGGCAGCCCACACCGAGGGAAGCGTTCTCGTACTAGTTCTACTCGCCGAACTCTGAGACTCGGCCGCCACTGAAAAAATATGTGAACCCTGAAGCCGAAATGTAGTCCATCGTTGCCCATCGAGGCGCGCAATGCCAGTGTCGGTCCCAATCCAGGCCACGCCGTCGCCGCCAATCGCCAATGACGTGATGTTATTACTCGGAAGGTTGGAATTATCCGTGTCATAAATGATCCATTCGCCATCCGTGATCGACCCGACTACCGAGAACTCACCCGGGTCAACCTGCGCATAAAGGGGAGCAGAAGGCACACCACAGAGAAACAGAATGAAAACCGTGATTCTGGATACCATAGACATTATGACTTCGGCCAAAAGTTTGAGAGCGCTACTGGTGCCCGAGTAGTACCGGCAGGCGGAAGCGTGCAGGCGTTCTACTTCTGGGTTCATCTGGTCGTTGCCAACAGCCGGCTAAAACTTATTAATCTTCAACGACATTATTATAAAGTTTATGGTATAAGATTATAAATGTCAAATCAATAATTAACAAATATATATGTTAAGCGTCATAAGTCATTTCTACCAATTTGGACTTGCTGTTTGGTGCAGGATTTGTATAAACCACATGCAAAAATCAAGGCCGGCTTCTCATGACTTCTCCTCCCCTACAGCACCTTAATTGGCCAATTGCTTCAACTCATCACTTCCTGCATACATTAGTTAAAGCATGTGGACAAAAACTGGAAAATGCGTTTATTCCTCGCCATACACATTGACAGCCAGAAGGTTTTGATCCATGCTTAACAAGCAGCGGAAATCATTTCAGGTGCCAGGGGTGCGGGTCACCAGGTGTATGATATTTGCCGGACTCGAAATCCAGAATCCATCAAATCCGGGAGGGAGATCCTCAATTTCATCACGTCGATGACATCCCTGTTGTTCAAGGTACCCGGCTGCCGCTTCCACATCATCAGCCTCGTCTATTACAGTGTCTGATTCATTGTTGAACTTCCATCCAGGCAGAGGAAACACCGGTTGACGACAGGATTGCCCCGTTTTCGTACATATCCGGGTTAATTTTTCCAGACTGGTGTTGTTTTTGAGCCTGGATAATGAGACTTACCGGTTTTGACTCACCGGGATATGGAGCAGCGATCAGCAGAGTGATCATTTCCGGTTCAGGTCCTTCCGGATAGTGCGTTATTGCACTGTTCAGAAAAACACTCAAATTAGGGCTGTTGAATTCACCATCTGCTTCCGATTGACCCAGATGCCAGGGTGTTTTCTTATACTTTTCCGGCGGTATATGACTATTTCCAGGATCCCATTTATTCGCGGCAACAAACGGATCCCTGGCCATGATTCTGGTACCGGCTGGTATTCCGGGAATGAGCAGCGTTGCCTCCGCGATGGAGCCGGGTCGGACACCCTGCAGATCAAAACGCAGCATATGGTAATCACCCGGCTCATGAACCTCGGGCCACTCATCCATCTTCCATTCGTCGGCTGTTCTTGTGATCTCAACTTTTTCTGTTGGTTTTCTGGATAACTGCATTAACTCCTGCAGATAGTGCTCCAGGTACGTGTAGCCATCATCCGAATAAACCTGGTGATAGCGACGATTGATATCCAGACCCTTTGATTCCTTCCACCAGTCGGCAATTCCGTCACGCGCGGTGCTGACTACGCGATCCCCCTGGGCGACATCACCGTAATTACCAACATCTTCTGGACGGTCAACGAATTTCCCCGTTCGCTCAACCACATCCCGGACCACTCTGCGATCGTGGATATCTCTTATCCTCGATGCACCACCCCGGCTAAGCAAGTGAATGTAGGATGCCCTTGGTGTAACCGGACTGTACTCGGATTGAAGCTGGAATCTGGTATTTGACGGACTCGGACCGTCAAGCACTTGTGACCCGGTACTATTCAGGTCTACCGGACCGGCAGCGTTTCTGTCGTACACGTTTTCAGCGGCATAAACTCTCGCTGACGGATCGCCCTGAATCATGGCTGACGGACCACTGTGCTGTGGGCCGGTGATGCCCGTATTTCCAATATAATTGACAAGTGCATCATCCGTGAAGAGCCCTATCCATCCACCCGGATGATAAATTACGTTGTTCGAGAATTCCAGAAGCGTCAGATTATTATTGCCAAAAACTCGGGGGTTCCGGGCCCGGTTGTGAGCAAAAAGGTTATTCAGAAAAGAGAAGTTGTACGTGTTGCCGGCCATGGCCCCGTAACTTCGGGTGCCCTTGGGATGATCGGTGTCGTAGAGTGCCTCGACTGTGAATGAGTTCTGGATGGTAACATTTCTGGAGTCATGCGTAACGCCGATGTTATCCTCCTGCCCCCAGCGGGTGGTGACATGGTCCACAATCACATTGCTGCTGCCCCAAATCCGCAATGCCCTTGGGGGAAGCTCACCATCATAGGTTCTGATATGCCCCGGTAAATTCTCGCTGCCCGGTTTGGTTAGCCCGTCCCCAGGTGCGAATCTGATATTCTGTATAATGACATTGTCAGAATCAATGATGAAAAAAGACCGGTGGGCAATTACAATTCCATCGCCGGGAGCGGTTTGACCGGCAATGGTCAGATTACTGGCATAAGAACGGAGGCGATCTTGCAGATAGATAACTCCGCCAATGTCAAAAACTATGGTTCTCGGACCAGTGGCCGTTTCAATTCCATAGCGAAGTGACCCAAAACCATAATCCTTTAGATGGGTGACATGGTACACGTCTCCGCCTCGTCCTCCTGTTGCATATTTGCCGGCGCCATCAGCCTGAGGAAATGCTGCGATTCCGCTATTTGCGATTCCGCTATTTGAGATCCCGTTATTTGCGATCCTGCTGTTTGCGATCCCGATATTTCCGTTCTGGACAAGTCCCGGCAGAAATAGTGTCAGAAGAAGAAGTGGGATCAGAATTATTTGTTTGCAGAAAACCGGCATATCAGAATAAGTTTCATCGTTTTCGAAGTTTTTCGCTGGTGAGCAATAATCTCCAATATGACGGCGCAAGCATGGAGTTACCGCGACAGCTGATGAAACGAAGAGTAGTCCCTTCCATATGTTCAGTGTTTGTTTGTGTTGTGCTAATTGGGGTGGTGGGTTGCTTTTCAATGGAGTGAAATCGATGTGAGAAATTCCTGTACCTCGGCATTAAAAGTTTTAGGTGCCTCTGCATTGACCAGATGACCGGCGCCTTCAATGACAACCAGCCTGGAAGCTGGAATAGCGTCATGCAGTGCTTCCGCTACATGCAGCGGAGAACGTTGGTCGATATCACCATAAACCAGCAGGGTAGGTATTCTGATCTCCGTAAGTACATTACGCAGGTCTGCTTGTGCAAATGCCCGGAGCATCGCCCGCATTCCAGCCGGATGAAACTCTGATATGATATCCGCGGTTTCTTTGATAACATGCTTCGGTGTGGATTCCGTGAATAGTGTGGCAAGAAAATCATTTACAACAACTTCAGGTGGCATTTCGGACAGCTGAATTCCATTTCGGAGCCGCTCGGCAACTGTTTCGGGAGGAAGGGATCCGGCCCATCCGGCATATGCCGATACCAGCACAAGTGATTTGGGGATATCCGGATAGTTGCGATAAAAATCCAGGGCCAGACCGCCTCCAAACGAGAGACCAAGCAGGTGGGGCCGGTCCATATCCAGGGCTTCAATCAAAGCAGCAAGACATTTCGAGTAATCTGAAAGGGTAAATGTTTCCGGAGGATCGGAGGATCGGCCACAACCGGGAGCATCCCAGACGATTACTTTAAAATTTTGCGAAAACACATCCAGTTGATGCCGCCATGAACGGCTGTCACACAATGCTCCGTGCAGAAGTACAAGGGGAGGACCTGTACCTCTTTGTTCGAATGCAATGTGAACGTCACCAACCTTTATTTTTTCCATTTTTTTTAGCCAGTATCTGAGAAGCAGGAAAGTCGAAAATTCACGGTTTTATGATTTTACCGCTTGTAATTTTACTGCTTATGATTCTGCCGCACATGTTTCAGCCATGAAAAAAGCGGTACACTGGTTTCACTGATTGTCCCGCTGGATATGGTGTGACGTATCAATTACAGGCGGTTTCTCCAGCGTTTGCTTGACGACGCAGTATCGCTCGGTGAGGCGCAGCAACGTATCAACCTGATCGTCAGGGGCATCGGTATCCAAGTCGAAGTGAAGTCGGATTTGCCGGAAACCCACGGGGGCCTCCTTCGACACTCCCAGCGTTCCGCGGAAGTCCAGATCACCCTCAGCAGTAACCGTACCTCCCCGCAGATTTATGTCCAGGGCGGTTGCCACGGCCTGCAGGGTCACACCGGCGCACGCTGCAAGCGCCTCCAGAAGCATGTCACCGGAGCATGCCGCCAAACCGGATCCACCGGTGGCCGGATGAAGACCCGCCTCCACCAGAGCCTTGCCGGTGTCCACGCGACAGGTGACCCCCTCACCGATAATTCCTCTGGCGCTTAAGGTAACAAGTGCAGATTCCGGCTTCTCATGATACTGCTGTTTGAGCGGTGCTTGCAGCGACCGCAGTTCCTCGCTTTTCATAGCCAAACTCCAATGTCAGGACATTTCCGTTTTTTTAACTGATTTTCCATGTTTCATGTTTATTTCATCTGTTTAAATCAATTTAGATTCATGAGGGCAGAATGAACTCACAAGGCAGGATTTAAT
>SLQC01000228.1 GCA_007131625.1 Balneolales bacterium
CGATCTTCTCAATGTCAAAATGATCCAGTAGACCTTCGGGCAATATAAGTTTCAACAGTTCTTTTTCCATCCCCGATGATACTACAATTCTGCATCACTCCCCACCTTTTGTAAATGATCCTTCAATATCGGTTTATAAACAACATTCTTGAAGTGTGTTTGGTTTCATCAATGAAGATTGATGTAGAAATGCAGTGGAGTTTGAAATGCAACCGGTCAAATGGAACAGCTCCTTCATGTTGCAGCGATGTATTTATCATAAGATTCTTATATAAAAAAGGCCAACTTTCGATATTATTGATTTTATGCAACTTATACATATCACATTCCTGTATTTTTATCATCTGTGACTGCTTGGTATCTTAATGACATTATTGAAATTTCACTGTTTGAAATTCATAAAATCTTCAACAAATAGTATTTAATTACAAGTATCTGGGTAATTGTGGGTAATAATGCATTTACTTTCATTGCTATGTATGGGTATTCATATATATGAATCTTGTATTAATAGATTGTTATCTGGCATTGTACTCTTGTATTATTTGCAGATTATTATGTATTAGTGTGTAAAATATTTATAAAATATATCATGAAACTGGAGGATCAGAATGGCAGAGCGAATAAGCAACTATGGAAACAGGCAACGGATTGGCTTGTTTTTGGGACCGGTTGTATTTTTGTTAATTATATTATTACCTGCACCGGCCGGACTGTCACCGGAAGCATGGGCTGTTGCAGGTGTAGCACTTTTTATGGCGATATGGTGGGTGACAGAGGCAATACCCATACCGGCGACAGCTTTGCTTCCAATCATACTGTTTCCCGTTCTGAAAGTAGGTTCCGTTGCGGATGCGACAAGTCCGTTTGCCAACCCTCTGATCTATCTATTTATGGGAGGTTTTATCATAGCTCTGGCGATGGAACGGACCAATCTTCACCGGCGTATAGCGCTTAATGTGGTGAATCTGGTCGGTACCCGTCCGACATCCATTATCATCGGATTCATGATGGCGGCCGCTTTTTTGAGCATGTGGGTCAGCAACACGGCAACAGCAATGATGATGCTTCCGATTGCACTGTCCATTATTGCATTGGTAGAGAGTGATAAGGCGATGAAAAGCGGCGAATTCCGGACCAATTTTGCACTGGTGATGCTGCTTTGCCTGGCTTATGCCTGCAATATTGGTGGCATCGGCACCCTGATCGGCACTCCGCCCAATGCTCTGATGGCGGCCTATATGCTTGACAACTATGATGTGGAAATAGGATTTGCACAATGGATGAAGATCGGTGTACCGTTGGTTGTCGTATCACTGCCAATAGTTTTTCTATTGCTTACCAAAGTGGTTTACCCGGTCAAACTGAAACAGATACCCGGTGGGTCGGATGTCATAAAACAGGAGCTGGAAAATGCCGGAGCCATGAGCAAAGCGGAAAAAATGGTAGCCGTGGTTTTCGCAATGACGGCGATACTTTGGGTGACCCGTCCGCTGCTGGATCCATTTATTCCGAATATATCAGATACCGGAATCGCCATTTTCGGTGCTGTTATCATGTTTCTGCTGCCGATTAATTATAAAGAAGGAGAGTTTGTACTGAGCTGGGACGATGCCAAGAAACTGCCGTGGGAAGTACTGATTCTGTTTGGCGGCGGTTTGAGCCTTGCGGCAGCCATAACAAGTACCGGATTGGCTGAATGGATCGGCATGTCTCTCAGTGGACTCGACTGGGTACCGATTATTGTACTGCTGATCTCTTCATTGCTGATCATAATATTCTTGACGGAAGTAACCAGTAATACAGCCACAGCAGCAGCATTTCTTCCAATTCTCGCTTCAGTGGCCATCGCCATGGGGCAGGATCCGCTTCTGCTGGTCATCCCGGCTGCTATCGGAGCCAGTTGCGCGTTCATGCTTCCCGTCGCCACTCCGCCGAATGCTATTGTTTACGGCAGCGGACTGGTCAGTATACCTCAAATGGCACGCGCCGGTTTTGTCTTTAATATTGTAATGGTCTTCGTCATAACGGGCATGATGTATCTTCTGATCGGACATGTATTTGGTGTTGTACTTTGAAGCCCTGCTTATTGTAATGTGTAAGTAACTGCTATCAAAAAAGCCCGGAATGCAATCTGAAACCCGGGCTTTTTTGTATTGTGTGTGCCCTGAATGGCAAACTCGTGAAGTCCATGTCAGTAGATGATTTATCTATCCCCGATTACTGATGTTGTGAAATTTTATTATCATGATGCTGTTGACAGGATCGAATCGAACAGGTACTATAAAATTACATGTCATACAATGAATTTTTAACAGACGTAGAAGTACAGGAATAATACATTAATACTCTTCGATCTATTGGGTTTAATCCGATGTTGAAAAATCTGGATGTAACATGATACTGGAACTCACATACCGCTTCGAAGGGGGAACCGAGGATAAAATCGTCAGCGACCCGTCGAAACCGATAACCGGCGATATAAGAAAGTTTCTGAAAGACGATAATAAACTGCTCAAAAACTGGCAGTGTGAACGGCTGACACGCCGATTACACCCGGGTGGGGGTGTTGTGTCGGTAGATCAGAACATCCGAAAACTACGGCAGGATTAAGACGAGGAAAACGGCATGCGTAAGCTGTTAATTATATTATTACTTGCCGGATGTGGAACATCATATGAGTTTCAGTCCTTTTATTACACAGGAGACACATATATATCCGATGCGGTTGTCAACAAAGTCCCAGTCAAATTTCACGGTGGAACAACTGATGAACGGTTTCTGAGTTTAAGGGATGACACATTGGGATTTCACGCAACTGCTCCTATCCGGCACGGAACAGCGCTGGTTGAAGGCGTACGGATACAGGCGTATGATTCGCCTAATTCTACGGAGATCAGGCAAAAGGTGATATTACTTGTACCTATGGACACGATCCGATTTTACCCGGAAGTGTTTTCGTTTTTGATGATATGGGAATTGTAGGACGGCATATCCACCACCCACAGCCTTCCATCGGCATCAATATCCATGGCCACCGGATCGGTTACCAAAGGTTCATGGGCTACAAGCTCTATCCGGAAACCTTCAACCAGTTCAAACCTCTCCAAGGTCTGCTCGGGTCGTAAAACCGGCACCCTGAAATTACCATAGGTTTCGTAGTCGACTTGTCCAATATCGGAACCCTGAGCCTGGGATATAGAATTCGACAGCGATAAACAGGTTGCACCCATTGTATTATCGGTGCCGCGGGACAACCAAAAAAACACCCCCACCACAATGATCAGGACCAATAAGAAAAACCAGAAAAACTTCATTCTAAATGTGGAATTAAATGTTTACTTGTTCAGCGTCTTAATGTAAAAAAAATAATCTTAAAATTCGTCTTAGGTTGAACACTCATCCTGCCTGTTAATGAATACTCATCCTACCTGTTGATGAACACTTATCCTAGAAGTTTTACCACAGGATATGCATCCATACTCAGGGACTATTTCGGCTATATTCCGGAAATGGAACACAAGGAGGTGATCGAGTATCGAAGCAGCACACTGAACGAGAAAAGCAGTCCGGAAAATGGATCCGAATACAGCTTCATATTGCCGACCAAAGGGTAGTGGTGACTGCCTAAAGGAAATCCTGACTCATCGAATGTGGACGCACCTGTGGCTACAGTCAGGAAAGGCGACTCTCCGGTAAATGAAAGTCGGGATGACAGGATTTGAACCTGCGACCTCCTCGTCCCGAAAGAGGCGCGCTACCGGGCTGCGCTACATCCCGAAATCATGAATATTTCGAAATTGCAAGTTACGAAAGACTCATGAAAAATCCATGCCATTGGCTGTCCGATTTATATCGGACAGCCTGGCAAGATATTGTTATCCAATTTTAATAATCAGATCGGCGGTACGAGCCGAGTATCCGGCTTCATTATCGTACCATCCCACCACTTTAACGAGTTTACCATCCACTTTGGTGATGCCTGAGTCGTAAATCGTGGAGTGAGGATTACCAATAATATCGGTAGATACAATCGGTTCGTCGGTAAATTCGAGAATACCCTTGAAAGCGCCTTCGGCAGCTTGCTTGAATACTTTGTTTACTTCATCAAGCGTGGTCTCCTTTTTCAAAACAGCTGTGAAGTCGGTCAGTGATCCGGTGGGTACAGGGACTCGCATGGCGCCACCGTCAAGTTTTCCGTTCAAATGCGGCAGTACAAGCCCGACCGCTTTTGCAGCACCGGTGGAAGTCGGTACGATGTTGATAGCAGCTGCACGTGCACGGCGCAGGTCTTTGTGCGGGCTGTCGACAACTTTCTGATCACCGGTATAGGCGTGGATGGTGGTCATAAAACCCTTCTCGACACCGAAAGCATCGTCAAGTACTTTTACCATCGGAGCCAGGCAATTGGTGGTACAGCTTGCATTGGAGAAGATGTTGCTATCGTCGGAAACTTCCCCATCATTAACGCCCAATACAATGGTCTTCACGTCGCCTTTTGCAGGTGCGGAAATCACGACTTTCCCGGCACCGGCTTGCAGATGCTTGGATGCGGTATCACTGTTTGTAAAAAATCCGGTGCTTTCGACAACGGTACGAACGCCTTCATTGCCCCATGACAGATTAGCTGGATCGCGTTCTGCAGTCACTTTGATGGTTTCACCATTAATCATAAGTTTATCTCCCTCAGCACGAACTTCACCATTAAATTTACCATGCACAGAATCATACTTAAACAAATGGGCCAGTGTAGCCGCATCAGTCAGATCGTTCACAGCAACAACCTGTATTTTATCATTATAATTAGCAAGGATAGCGCGGGTTACCAACCGACCGATCCGACCAAAACCGTTAACTCCAACTTTAATTCTTGACATAATATTGAGTCCTTTTATTGTTATTTACTATTGAATAAAGTATCAAATTCCCGGCCGCATATTCGCAGCTTCGGCAAGTGATGTAAATTTTTCTAAATTGTGCCAATTTACCACTTATCGCGACCTATTTCAAGTAAACTAACCCGATCCCGGCGTTCCACCATGGACCCCGGCCATTCGTAGCCGACTTCCATACTCTCCCGCGTTCCTCGCGATGGACACCCTTGCCGTTCGGCTAATGCTTCCTCCTGTCAGGTGCATAGGAGACTTTCACTCCCAAGTGAATGCGCCCTGCCGGGCGCACCTATTAAAAAGGCGAAACCGGGGGAGTGGTTTCGCCTTTGCCTGGGAACCCGTTTCGGGCTCCTGTTGGTACCTATTCAAAGTACCTGTTTCTGACTGCTATAAATTTCTGGTTTACATAGCGGGATCCATCAACCTGCCGCTTACAACAATCAACCATCAGAGAAAACTCATTTCCGATATATGCAAGATATCGTATCTTGAAGAGATAATCCTGATCAGCTTTTTGCAGATCTATTTTCAAGGTGCCCGGTTCATCCGTGGACACCCGGAAAAGGTTCTGCATTCCGTTTGTATAGGAGCATATCTATCAAGATAAAAGAATCTACTAACATTTTGATATATTGTCAAATTTTAAATCACATTTTGATGCAACTGTATTGGATCGGCTGAAACAAGCCCTTGGCATTACAACCGACAGAAAGCTGGCGGAATACCTGGAAATTAATCCTACAGTCATAGCAAACTGGCGAAGTCGGGGGCGAATCAACGCAACCCGTGTATTATCAAAATGTGAATTTCTGGATATCAACTGGATACTTTTCGGCAAACGGGTGTCGAGTGGCCCGGTTAATCGGGACCAGATCTATGAGGAGCGGGAGGAGGTTGTTGAGCGCAACAAACCACAGAGTGAACAGGTCCAGGAGGAGGATAAGGAAATTGTGGAACGCATGAAGACTGTAGAACGTGAGAATATCGGGCTACGGAGCAAAATTGAAGTACTGGAAGACCTGATAATCCGACTCAAAAAAGATCAGAACAACTGAAGCCTGCTCGCATCAGTCTTGATCAGGCGATTCTTCTTCACCACCGATTTCCTCATCATCGATATCCAGATCGTCTGTCGTGTCATCATCATCGTCATTGCTTTTTGAAATGGTGGCCTGCGTTTTCTTCTTCAACTGGTTTTCCGTGGCTCCTGCACTTCGCAACACGACAGCCACATCAGCTTGTTCATTCTCCGTAGCATGATTCAAAGCCGTATTTCCATTCCTGTCCCTGGCCCGGATATCCGCTCCCTGTGAAATCAAATAGCGAACAACGTCAATATTTCCTTCCCGAGCAGCAAACATAAGAGCCGTCTGACCCCAGTGCTGTTTGGCATTGATATCGGCTCCTTTTTCAAGCAACAGCTTGACGGCTTCAAGCTGTCCCTCACGGGCGGCGATAATCAGGGCAAGCGGACCAATTTCCGCATTATATTTAAACAGCAGATTCATCATATCCAGATTGCCGTATTCCGCAGCCCGATTTAATGCCGTCCCGCCGATCTTGTTCTTGATATTCACCTTCGCTCCCTTTTCAAGAAGGAGTTTAACCGCTTCAATCTGATTGTTTTGAGCGGCATAAATCAGGGGAGTAGACCCGGTTGCCGATATAGCGTTAATATCGGCAACACTATTCAACTGTGACTTGATCGCTTCAAGATCACCTGATTTACATGCGTCAATTAGAGGCGAATTTTCCATAGATCATATGAATTTTACTGGTGTAGCAATTTAAGCAATGATGCGGAGTTGTCGCACATCATGCAACATCTTTTTTTATAAAGATATTGAATTATCAACACTTACTTCCTATGTAACATATTTCAGCATTAATGAAAGCGGTAGAAAAACGGAATATATCACAATATGTTGTTGCCGGACGGTCCGAACATGATTATGAAAATGTAACATTCCCATCCGTACCAATGTAAAAATCTTTTCCACTCATTTTGCTTCTTCCTTCGGGATGCATTTCAACAAGTGCCACACAGCCTGCTACGCATCCTGCATAGCAGATACCCTCAATAAGCCGGACTTCCCCAGGTGCCAGATCCAGAGACGGTTCCGGTCTCGAACGAAATAATTTAATCTTCTTCCCTTCGTAAAGTGTCCACGCCCCGGGGAACGGACTCATTCCCCGGATCAGGTTGTGTACGGTCATACAATCTTTATGAAAATCGACCCTTGCGTCGTCCACCGATACTCTGGGAGCCGGTCTAACACTTTCATTCCCCTGTTCTTTCCCGGCATGTCGTCCTGCCGAAATATCGTCGATTGTCTCCATCAGCAGATCCGCACCCATCCATCTCAACCGCTCATAAACGTCACCGGTTGTCTCCAACAGATCAACCGGTACAACCTGTTGATTCAGAATGAGTCCGGTATCCATTCCTTCATCCAGCATAAAAACCGTACACCCCGTCTTTTTCTCTCCATTGATTAACGCCCAATGAATAGGTGCGGCACCCCGGTATTTCGGCAGCAGGGATGCGTGTAAATTCACCGAGCCGATCGTCGGAATTGAAAGTACTTCCGGCGGCAGAATTTTGTATGCAACGACGACGAACAAGTCGGGTCGCAGTGGACTTAACCGATCGGCAAATGCGGGTGAGCGTACATCGTCGACTTCAAGCACCGTGATGCCAAACTTTTGTGCCATTTTTTTTACAGGGGACGGTTCTCGCAGTGTGCCCCGTCCCCTTCTTTTGTCGGTTCCAGTCACCACCAAAGATATCCGGTGAGCACTTACGGCCAACCGCTCAAGTGCGGGCACCGCAAATTCCGGATTCCCCATAAATATGATATTCAACAGTCTTACATTCATGGCAGAATCAACACTCTGTGTATTTAAAATCGTGGCAAGGATAGCGAAATAAGCAAAAAAGGATCACGAGATATTCATCTGATTACTTTATAATTGATTGCTATCGCCAGATGGAGCTCCCATGATGATATACCAATGCGACTGTGTCAGCGATCCGCATTTTTAGCAACAACCAGATATTCGGTCTCAACTTTGCCATCAATTATATTCTGCAATTTCCCCCGGAGCAATCGTTTTCGAAACGACCCCAGATAGTCTATAAATAACACTCCTTTCAGATGATCAAATTCATGTTGTAGCACACGGGCGTACCAACCTTCATGTTCCTCTTCCCGAACCTGGAATTCCCGGTCGAAATACCTGATTTTGATCCGGTACGGACGCGTCACTTTTTCCCGTACATCCGGCAGGCTGAGACATCCCTCTTCCGCATCCCATTCCTCATCACCGACCGGTGTTACTTCCGGATTGATAAAGACTCCCGGGCCGTGTTTGGTACCATCCTCCTCTTCCGTCATGATATCGGCATCGACTACAAACAGCTGAAGGGGAATCCCCACTTGGGGAGCGGCCAATCCCACACCTCCAGCCTGATGCATGGTATCAAACAAATTGTCGATAAATTCCGGGAGTCCGTCATTATTTTCCGGAATCGGCTCTGCGGGTGTTCGCAATCCAGAATGATCGTAGGTAACAATTGGGAAAATGGACATTTCTGACTGTTTACAGTGCATCAAGATAACCTTGCAGAAGTACAGCGGCGGCAGTAGTGTCTACCAAACCTTTTGTTCGGCGCTTTTTCCGGCCGGCTCCGGAATCCCGGATTGACTGACGCGCCAAGGTGGAGGTAAATCGTTCGTCGAGTGTGACAACCGGCACGGATTCAATTCGTTTTTCCAACTGGCTGATAAATTTCCTTACCATCTGCACAGAACTCCCCTCTTCACCCCGCAATGTCAGGGGCCATCCAATTACGACCAGGCGCACCTCTCCCTTCTCAACCAAATTGGTAATGACAGAAAGTGCCTCGCTGGATGAAAATGTGCCCAGCGGACTTGCCAATACTTCTGTCACATCCGACTGGGCTATACCAACTCTTTTCAGGCCGACATCAACACCGATAATTCGTTGCATACGAGCCAACCTGATTCCGGATTTACGCTTCTTCCAACTGCTCAAATTCCAGCGGCTGACGCAGAAATTCTTTCAGTAGTTTGCTTGGCTTGAAGTGGGTCTTTCTGTGCTCGGGCACATAAATGACTTCGTTCGTTTTAGGATTCCGCGCTTTGGGTTTGGCTTTGGTCACCTTAACTTCAAACACACCGAAATCACGAATTTCAATGCGACAGGTGGGCTTGGCATCCATCATGGTATTTCGAATCGACTCAATAACAGCATCAACCCACGGTTCGACCTGAACCATAGGGACGTTTTTCTTCTCAGAAATGCGGCGTACGATATCTCTTTTTGTATATGTCATGTTAATATTTGATTAGGTTATTACAGTTAATAATAAGTTCGGTTTGATTAATTGAAATGATTTTTTGTCATGCAGTATCACAGTTCAGATCTTTATTATTTCCAACTATTCCGAACTTTTTTTGCTTTAGTTATTACCTTCCGGGTAATGGTTTGATAACTAAAAGGATAATATACAA
>SLQC01000395.1 GCA_007131625.1 Balneolales bacterium
AATCCTAAAAAGGTGCAGGATTATGGTACGGTTACGGGCCGCATCATCGACGCAATAACCGGCGAGGAACTGATCGGGGCTAATATGGTCCTGCAAAACACAACTATTGGGACTTCCAGCAATCTGCAGGGAGAATATACATTGCAGCAAATTCCTGCCGGCAATCAGATCCTTGTTGTACGGTATTTAGGGTTCCATACAAAAGAAGTGGCTGTAAATGTTGTAGCAGGCGAGACGGTAGAAAGAAATATCTCGCTTACGCCAGACATGATTGAAGGGGATGAAATCTTTATATACGGACAGGCAATAGGTCAAGCTCGTGCAATACAACAGCAGATCCGCTCCAATACTATAGTAAATGTTGTCTCCGAGTCCCGTTTAAGGGAGCTGCCCGATGCCAATGTTGCCGAATCTGTAGGACGACTTCCGGGTGTTTCCGTAATTCGCGATGCCGGTGAGGGACAAATGGTAGCCATTCGGGGTATGGGACCACAATACAGTTCTATTACTATTGATGGAAACCGGATTCCATCAACAGATTTGGAAAACCGATCCCTTGATCTGAGCATGATTACCCCTGATATGATCTCGGGGGTTGAATTATACAAGTCATTGAGGCCGGATATGGATGCCGATGCTATCGGGGGAAGTGTGAACTTTACTGTAGGCGGTGCTCCCGAGGAAGCGCAATACAATGTGGATCTGTCCGGTGGCTACAATAACATTGTACATGGATTGGCATCACGAAAAGCATCAGTACGTGCCAGTAACCGGTTCTTAAATGATCGACTGGGTGTATTGGGTATCGCTTCATTTCAAAGAGTCCCTCGAAATTCCCATGTTTTTCAAGCCAATTACAGAGTTCTGAGAGATGCACGGGAAAATGAGCCGCATCCCCCGATGGAAATTAACAGCATGAGCATTACAGACAGGACTGAAATCCGTGACCGATACGGTGCCGGTCTGAATCTGGACTTGAAGATTCCAGGCGGGCAACTGTACCTCGTCAATTTTATGAGCCGTCTGGATCGCGATGAATGGTGGAACGAAACCAATTACAATCCACGATCCGCAAGAGTCGACTGGCGATTCAGAGACCGCGATATTCGTATAGATGTGATTACCAACACGCTGCGGGGGGAACACGCATTATGGGGTGCCGAGATTGATTGGCATGTATCAAGAAGTGCTACCACTCACGACCGGCCTTTCTCCAATGAAATTCGGTTTATAGATAATAATGCTTACGATAACTCGATTCTCAACCTGGCAGATGGGCCCGACAATTTGTATGTAGCAGCTATCCCTCAATTGAACCGGGCATTTATCAATGATCTTGATCACCCGACTACCGGATCCAGTGAACGGGATTATACGGCTTCGTTCGATATTCAAATTCCTGTGACAATTTTAGATGAAAATGTTTCCGGATATGTGAAATTTGGCGGCAAGCATTACAACAAATACAGAGACCGCTATAACTACAGGTACCGTATTGCTCAATGGGCCATTCCTGCAAACATCCATAATCCCTATCCGGGAGAATTTGATTGGCAATTTACCCCTGTAGGGGAAGTAGCCATGTGGCCGTTTATCGATCCTGATTATGAGGGTCCGAGAAATTTTCTCAACGGCCGGTTTGAAAAGGATATCGATGTATACAGAGATATCGTAAATGCCATCTGGGAAGCCAACGGCCCTCACAATTATCATGAATACTCGCTCCACGCCCAACGAAACAACTATGAGGCTAACGAGCGTTTGAGTGCAGGTTATATTATGACGGAACTAAATATCGGCGAAAGACTTATGGTGTTGCCTGGTATCCGTTTTGAACAGGATCATTCCGATTATCAAGCTGTAAACGGCATCATTGAACATCCCAGACAGTATGACGCCACTGCAGATCCTATCCTGAAAGATACACTGGAATCTCGCTATGTCGGAACCTGGCACCCTATGATTCAGGTACGCTACAGGCTTCTTAGCTGGTTTGATATTCGTGCAGCAAGAACTGTTTCCCTTTCCAGACCGGCTTTCTCTCATGTATCTCCAAGACAAAACATTAATCATGAGAGCAGGGAAATTGTACGAGGTCACACACAGATCAGACCTACGACCTCTATCAATTATGATTTGTTTTTAACTTTTCATGGAAACAGATTGGGATTGTTCACCATTGGAGGATTCTACAAACATGTGGAGGATCTCATTTATGATCGAAATGCTGTGGTTACTACACAAGAAGAAGCCCAGACTATTACCACCGAGTATAATGTAGAACGTTATCGGATCTATGAACCGGTGAATAACGAGAATCTGACCACTGTCCATGGCTATGAAGTGGAATGGCAAAGCAATCTGATGTGGCTGCCCCGCCCATTCAGCGGTCTGGTATTCAATGCGAATTTCAGCCGAATGTTTTCTGAAACACAATATCCCCATTTTTATTTTACCAGACCACCCGGACAAATAATACAGGTACCTGTGGATACCTTCCGTATTGGCAATATGGTCCACCAACCCGATTATGTGGCTAATGTCAGCGTAGGCTATGACTACAAGAATTTTTCGACAAGAGTTTCCATGCAATATCAAGGAGCAACCCTGCACAGGCTGGGAGCCCGACCTGTGGAAGATGATTATACCGATGATTATCTCCGGTTTGATGCCTCCGTATACCAAAGATTTTTCGGTGGCATGACAACCCTGTATCTGGAGCTGCAAAACATTACCAACCGGGCAGACCGGGCCAATCGCTTTACACGGGATTTCCCAACCGACCGGGAATATTATGGCTTCATGATTGATGTGGGAATGAGATTTCGGATTTAACAGATTTGCTGAAAAAAAATCATTAATGACAAAAACGACAGATGCTAGCGCTCTAAATGAAACATTATTAGAGTTATGCATCAAAATCATAGATACAAAACAGAAAAAACATCATGAAAAACTCAGATACCAATACTTTGAATATACAGTTCAAAAGCTGCAAGCCGGTGATACTGTTTTTCACCATTTTGGGCTTTTTGTGTGTACTGGTTATTCATAACGTTGAAGCACAAATACTTATGAACGGAACCTGTACACTTGATCAAATACCCGGCAATGCCAGAACAGTAGATGTGGAACCTGGAGTCGGAACCCTGGATTTAGCCATTGAAGAAGATGCTGAGGCACGGTCAGCCCATGACGGCCCGACTATTTATATACTGGAGAATAATGCCACTTATTGGACGGAGTCAACGATTACAAATCCTGACTTCCATCTTTGGATCCGGGCTGCAAATGGTGAGGGACACCCGCCTATCATCCGGCCGGCAACAGACGAAGTTGGGGAAAGTCGCAATCCATTTGAACAATACAATGACTTTACAGCACAGTGCATATTTTTCAACTTTTTTGACGATGCAGGTGTTCAGGCAGGGGGCCCACTTATTCAACATGGTGACCCTTCGAGAATAATATTGGATAATATTTGGTCTATAGGTTCTGCTGGTATAGCAGTACGGTTGAATACCGAAGGACACAAATTATATATCACTGATTCCTATTTTAAAAACGGCGGAGCACCTGGCAGCGGAGCAGGAAGGTTCATTGATGTTCAGGGTAACTTTCAGGACACCATCGTCGTTGAAAACACCACCCACCATAATTTCCAGGCCCATCAGTATCGTGGAACCAGTGCCGGCATTAATTATCTGAGAATCAATCATGTGACTCATATAGGTAGTTTATGGTCTTATTCCATGGGAACTGCGAAAGAAGCATACTTTACGAATAATATTCTGATGAACGGTTCTTTGCAGGGTCAATGTGATAAAATCGATAACTCTGCCATGCTGGCCATTACAGCGTACGATGAGTTGGCGGAAGGAACCTTTATGGGCATGACGGATGCGGACCGAACGATCGTAGTTGTAAATAATAATATCGGGTACGCAACCTCCGATGTAATTGATTACTACGAGACCAAGAGGAACTGGTGTCTGATAGATGAAGATACCTGGATCCCACCACAGCATATTGATGAACTGGCACCCGGAGATTCGGTACCCCGTGTTCCACAATTTCCGCTCGATTCCATTTTAGTAGCATGGGATGAACAAGGTGTGGATTGGCTCACCATGGAAAATAATTTCCAGGAAGGACTGGATTTCACCGGTGGACTGGACATGGAACCTCTGATAATGTATATGTGGCACCGGCTTGATGGTGAGTCCATGCCTGAAGCGCCCCGGTCGCATGACAATTACAATGTAAGAAGTGATGATCCTGTAACACATACATATAGCCTGGAAGCATTTCGAAATTTGGCTTACAATGATGATGCGACTTCCTACAGAGCTGCTGAAAGGGGGTATCCTGTAGGGGATCTCAACTTTTTCCCGGAATTGAAAGTCATGTGGGAAGCGGGTGATGACGCTCCAGTTTCAATCAGTGAAGATCCCGGAACCATAGCAAAAGAATTCCGTCTTGTAGGAAGCTACCCCAATCCATTCAACCCGACCACCAATGTCGTTTATGAACTGGCAACCCCGGTAGAAGTTACTATGGAAGTATACAATGTTTTGGGACAAAAAATGCAAACCTGGTATCTCGGAATGCAGAGTGCCGGAAGGCATACCGTTACCTTTAATGCCGATGCTTCAAATCTCACAAGCGGTGTGTATATCATACGTATGAGAATGGGCGACCAGGTCCGGTCGCATAACATAACACTGCTTAAATAAACATATGCGCAAATAAAGGCGAATGTTTTCTGTCAAATTGGAGATAGAAGGCATTCGCCTTATTTTTTTTAATTTATAAAATCATACCGGTGAGATTCTCTCACAAGTGAACTTCTTCTGGTATCATTTGAAATAAAATAATTCTTTCAAACCTTTTTCCTCCAATGATCAGCAACCGCAGAAACATTTTGGAACTCACCGGTCTGGCAAGTCTGGGTAGCCTTTTGGACTGGGGATGTCAGTCTGAAATCAGACCATCGGGTTCAACAAAGCATGACCACATCTTTAATATGTCAGGTTATGCGGCTCCCACACTGGATCTGGTTCGCATAGGAATAATTGCAGTCACGAAAGTATTTCAGATTTTCGGTTTTCAGGTCGCGGCTGATCGCGGTAAACTCGGATGGTTGAAAGGGTTGTCCTGATCAGCTCCTCCCGGAAGCAACACCAGCTTACCCTTGTACTGCCAGTAGCGGGCATCTTCTTTCCACGGCTGGATTCAATCGTAATTCTCAGGCTTTGCAGTGGTAATACCGTCACCACGATTGAAGTAACCCGGCAGACTGATTGGCATTTTACCGGTAATCGGAGCTATACCAAATATGGCATCTACCACGGCTTTTTGCACAACACGAGCAGTTCCGAAAGTGGCTAGATAGGATGAAGCTTCCGGTATCTGCCCAATCAAATAAGGATTACCGTAGGAAACAATGATCACAGAGGCATCCCCTTTCTGCAATTCTTCTAAAAACGCTGTTACCGGTTGTGCAAGTTCAACATGCCCCTGATGAGCACGAATTCTGAAAATGGTGTGGCAAATGACCGCATTGCTCGTTTGCGCTTTTTCCAGAGCGTCTTGATACTTTCGAATGTCTGACTCTTGCGTCAAAACTACCGTTTGATGATTCATATTGTGATTGTCCATTTCGGACAGAACTGACCCGATAACATTTTCTGAAACAGCCTGATCACTGAGAACCACATTCAGAACATCCATACCCTCCATAAGCTTAAGTGGTACTACACTCTGCTCATCTCGTACCAGGGTAATAGCACGCGCCGCCGCGTCCCTGGCAGCATTCGTGATTTCCGGTGAACCAATAGTCTCAAATAATGCATCTGCATTGATTATTATATTCTCAGGTATGTGGAGACCGATATTTTTCTTGGCATTCAGTATCCTGACAACAGACTTGTCGATCCGTTCCTCCGGTATGTCACCGGATCGAACAGCTTCCAACACGGATTGGATTGCCTCGTCCAGATTTTCTGATGACAACAGCAGATCATTTCCAGCTTTTACTGCCATTATTGCGGCCTCACCGGGTGAATATTGCTCAACGATCCCTCCCATCCACAATGCATCCGTAATCAAAAGGCCGTCATATCCCATTTCATTGCGCAAAAGGCCTTCCAGCATGGAAGGTGACAGGGTTGCCGGCATTGGAGTTCCCGTTTTCTCATTGATCTCCGGATTGACTTTGGGCATTCCCATATGGGCCACCATGATAGCACCGGCTTTTTCTTTAATTGCAGCATGAAAAGGAACCAATTCTATGGAATCGAGCCGGGCACGATCATGTGGCACTACCGGCAGTTCGATATGTGAATCAATATCGGTATCACCATGTCCGGGGAAGTGTTTAACAGTAGAAATGGCCCCATGGTCCTGAATTCCTCTGATAAAAGCTGCTCCCAGTCTGCTGACATCCACCGGGTCTTCTCCGAAGGCGCGGTAATTGATGATCGGATTCTGCGGTTTATTATTAACATCAAGAACGGGTGATTGTATCATATTTAATCCGATGGCACGTCCTTCTATCGCAGTGGCCCGTCCCATTTGATAGGAGATCTCTTCGGAACGTGAAGCTCCAATACCCATCAAAGTCGGAAATTGCGTTCCACCCTGAAATTCCCGGCCCAAACCGGCTTCTACATCAGACGAAAAAAAAAGAGGCACCTTGCTCATTGACTGCAATCTGTTGATCAACACGGCAGTCTGCACGACTTCGCCTCCATACAGGCGGAATCCACCCACATGATTATTCACTAAATTATGTTCAAACTCTTCAAAGGTGTTACGACTTCCGTCTCTTAAGGCTCTGCCGGAGCTGCCCGGGAAATAACCTCGGGCAGGTGCAATAAACATCTGACCCACTTTTTCTTCAAGCGTCATTTGTGCCATGGTTTCTTCAACCCAGGAACAATTATCCTCACTAGCCAAAATTTGCATGGGCACAAGTAACATCATGAGTATACCTGTGGCAACTTTTATAAAAAAATGCATTCGAATCATAAAAGCTCCTTAATTGAAGTAAACTTTAACCGTTTACTCGATTTACAATCAATGACTTTGTGCAGACATACCGAATGTCTCTTTTTCTTATATCAATATGATCAAGAATAAAGTGAAACTATTGCTTCAGTTCATGATCCGGGTCAATCGGTTATTTTTTACCTGTGATGTATTTACTAATATAATAAATGAAAATTATATATATCATATTTTAATGTCATTATTCGTCAGTTTGAAATCATATTTTAAGCGTTCCCGTTTTTCAAAAGGGATCTCTACTTAGAGCATGTGCCATGTGTTATTTTTGAATTGGATACTTTATCACATGTTCAAAAAAATTTCTCGCCATACCTGATATCACTCTAACTATTTCCGCAAGTAATAAATAAAATTACCCTGATTTTTTGAGTTATTTTTATTTTATACCCTTACTTTATATATAATCATTTCATTATTATTTTTTTGTTTATATATTACCAAAAATCATCTTGCTTAAAAGAACAAATCAAACTCTATATAATAAGATGCTATCATGAAATATAGTTTTTTTTATATAGCCTCTTTTGTCGGATTGTTGCTTGCCATATTTTTACTGATATCTCATCAAGGCCGGTTTTCAGAAGATGATGGTGATTTTATAGCGATACTGACTCATGAGCAAGGGGAATTTATATTCAATACCGAATCATTCTATATTGCGACATTTTCATCCTACTCAATTTATGCAGAAACGGATAAAGCTCGCTGTGGTATTCACATAACCAATATTAAGAACTCTCTTGAAATTGGAAGCTATAAAATTGGTTCTCAGGATAGTATAAATCCGACCATTACATGTGTGGTTGAAAATCCGGATCAAAGAGAACGCGTAGATGCCAAAACCGGTGAAGTTATCATTATTGAAATTTCGCCGAACCGCTTAACCGGACGCTTTCAAGCTGAAATGGTTGGTGCTGTTACTGGAAACAAATATAGTTTTTCCGGTGAGTTCACATCACATTACGAAACATGAACCAACCGGACAAAATAATCAATATAAATGATTCAGGGTTAATACAGCTGCTCCATGCAATCGGTTTCCTAAAAATAATTCAGATTATAATCCTATACTTTAAGAGAATATATAAATACCAGAAATTAATACTTCTATATTGAATTTATATTTAAACACACCCTTTTATAATTTAGTGTTTTTCAACATGTTTTTTATTATTTCTATAGCAATATAATGTTGCTTTTATATGATAAAAAGAAACCTTATGACAATCCTGAAAGCATTGATACTGCCACTGATATTTCTTTTGCTCCTGACTTATAATGCATTGGCACAAATGTTTAAAGTGAAAATTGATGTCGATTTTACAGATGGCAATATTTCGGTACAAGATGTTGATATGAAAAGCACTTTATACTATGATATTACAGACATGGACACCATACATCTTCGTCCCGATCTCAGAGATACTCCGCTCTACTGGTTCTACTGGTATTTCAGAGTTACAGGTGTAGAAAACCGTATACTTAATTTCCAGTTTCATGGTCATTATGAAGGAAATAAATTCGGGGCTTTTGGGCCGTTTATCAGTACTGACGGCGAGATAATTTGGCAGTGGTTATACAATGAACCTCAGGATAACAATCAATCATTTACCTATTCATTTGGAGAGGCTGAAAAGGAGGTCCGATTCAGCATGGGAATGCCATATCTACAAACAAAATTTGATGAATTTATTCAACCTTATTTGATATATCCATACTTATCTGTCAATACACTTACAACAACTTCCATAGGCAGAAATGTTGAAAAACTATTGGTTGCTCCCACAGATAAAGATCCTGAATTTAAAGTTGTGATTTTAGCCCTTCAGCATTCCTGTGAGATCATGACCAGTTACGTCCTTGAGGGTATCATTTCGTCGATAATTGACAGTGATGAGGACCACCATGATCTGGCTGAAGGAAAACGTTGCCTTTCTAACCGTACCCTTTATGGATAAAGACGGAGTTGAAGACGGTGATCAGGGAAAAAACCGACGTCCCGGAGATCATAACAGAGATTGGGATGGAGAAAGCATATACAACAGTACAGAAGCAGTCCGTGAATTTTTGCTGGTATGGTCCGATAACAAATTAAAATATGAGGTGATTTGATTTACTGATATTATTTTCATGTTATAAGTAAAACATGGTTTACACATTATAAAATCGTATATAACGAGGTGAATTTTCATCCCCTGCATAGAGATGTTTATACACCTGGTTTCAAAACTTGCATAATTTTTTAAATCATTTTTACCCGCTATGACAACCTTCCCTTTCTTGATTACGTTTCAATCAGTTCAAATTCATAATTCTTTATACTCTAGCCTGATATGATTGCTGAAAAGATTGTCGTTA
>SLQC01000269.1 GCA_007131625.1 Balneolales bacterium
ACATATCAGGAATGGAAAGCCCTGTGTGCAAGTGCGCCCGTCCTGTTGGATGGCGCTTTCGGGACCCAACTACAGGAACGTGGTTTGCTTTCGGGCGAAATATCGGAAATGTGGAACCTTTCACAACCACAGAAGGTTCGTTCCGTTGCGAAAGCATATATTCAAGCCGGTTCGCAAATTATTCTTACCAATACCTTCGGCGCCAGCCGGATCATGCTGGTGCAGCATGGACTCGGGGATCATACGAAAGAGATTAATCGCATCGGTGTTGAACTGTCGCGCCGTGCTGCCGGTTCCGGAGCACGTGTATTTGGTTCAATCGGACCCACCAGTAAATTGTTGATGATGGGGGAGGTTACAGAGGACGAGCTTTTCGCGGCGTTTGATGAACAAGCTCACACTCTTCAGGAATGTGGTGTGGATGGATTGGTCATCGAAACTATGACGGATCTGGACGAAGCGATACTTGCAGTAAAAGCGGCAACGGCTACCAAACTACCGGTGGTTGCCTGCATGGTATACGATTCAGGACCGAACAGAGATCATACGATGATGGGTATATCTCCCGGGCAGGCAGCAGCAGCCCTAAGTGAAGCCGGAGCATGGGCGGTTGGTGCCAACTGCGGTCATGGTCCGGAAGAATTTATCCATATCTGCGAAATGTACAGGCAGGCCACTGATTTACCTCTGTGGATGAAGCCAAATGCTGGTTTACCCGAATTAGCAGATGACAGGCACTTGGTGTATCGTGTAACGCCGGAAGAGTTCGCTCAAAACGCAGGCCGTCTGTGTGATGCCGGTGCTACATTTATTGGAGGCTGTTGTGGCACGACTCCAGCCTTTATAGAAGCTTTGGCTGAACGCATTGGGAACCGGAGCTGATCACATGCTATCGCCCACATGGAAAAGATCTCTCCCGCTACAAATCCATACCGGTAAATATTTGACATCAGACTAGAGATTGTGAGCCGGATGACGGACTGTTTGTACGAATCTTCCTTACGGATACCGATGAAAACCGGATTGGCAATGGAGAGGCTGGGTGAATCGGTACCGAAGTCAGAACCGTAACCATAAAGCTGCCAGATTATCACCGCACAACTGGGCAAATGAAGTCGTATCTTATGTAAACAGCACTATCCGGCCTGACGGGTCATAATACTATTTGGATACGCAGGACGGATGTATACATAAATATTTTCTGATATGGCGGTGGAACCCGTTGAAATTCTGGCTCCGGCAGGGTCGTACGAATCGTTGTCGGCCGCTTTGAATGCCGGCTGTGATGCCGTTTATTTTGGAGTCGGGGAGTTGAATATGCGTGCCCGCTCACGCAATAATTTTACGATATCGGATCTGCCGAATATCGTAGCACAGTGTAAAGCCCGCAATGTGAAAACATCTTTGACCCTGAACACAGTTCTGTTCGATGCTGACCTTGCTCTGATGCGCACTGTTGTGGACCGGGCTGTCGATGCCGGCGTATCAGCAGTTATTGTTTCCGATCCCGCCGTTATGCAGTATGCTGCCCGGGTCGGTATGCGTGTTCATATGTCGACCCAGTCCAACATTACCAATATTGAGGCAGTCCGATTTTACGCGCAATGGGCCGATGTAATGGTGCTTGCACGGGAACTCACTCTTGATCAGGTATCCGAGATCGCCCGGGTCATCCGGGAAGAAAAGATCACAGGTCCGTCCGGAAACTGGATCCGGCTCGAAATCTTTATTCACGGCGCACTCTGCATGGCTGTTTCGGGAAAATGCTATCTGAGCCTTCATGCCCAGAATTCCTCGGCAAACCGCGGCTCCTGTGCACAAAATTGTCGCCGGCCTTACATTGTAACGGATAAGAAAACCAACAACGAACTGGAAGTTGACAACGAATACATAATGAGTGCCAGTGACCTGTGTACGATTCCTTTTTTTGACCAGGTTCTGGATGCTGGTGTGGAGATTCTGAAAATAGAGGGCAGAGGACGATCTGCCGATTACGTACATTCTACGGTTAGCTGCTATCGGGAAGCAGTGGAAGCGGTACGCACGGGCACGTTTACACCTGAAAAGATTGCGGTCTGGGAAGAGCAACTGGCTTCTGTCTATAACCGTGGATTCTGGGACGGATACTATCTGGGGCGAAAAACAGGTGAGTGGTGCAATGTTTTCGGTTCACAGGCGACGGAGCGTAAAATTTATCTGGGCCATTGCAAGAATTACTACAGAAAAGCGTCTGCCGGTGTTTTTTATGTTGAGGCGGGCGCGCAAGGGGCCGGCAGATTGAAATATGGTGATGAGATATTGATTACCGGCCCTACCACAGGTGTGATGCGGCTGAAAATAAATGAGTTACGGATCGATGATGAATCTGTTGCGGAGGTTCAGAAAGGGGATCTGTTTACAACCCCGGTACCGGAAAAAGTGCGCCCGTCGGACAAACTCTTTAAAATCGTACCTGCCTGATCACCCGGATACCGTTTACACTAACCCCTGATCAATCATGGCATCCGCCACCTTGATAAATCCGGCGATATTGGCTCCGGCAACGAGATTGTCTTTTACACCGTATTTCTTAGCTGCATACAGGCACTGTTGGTGTATATCTTGCATGATCTGTTGCAATTTGGAATCCACCTCTTCCCGTTTCCAGTTCAGACGCATGGAATTTTGAGACATCTCCAGTCCGGATACCGCCACACCACCGGCATTGGCTGCTTTTCCGGGGCCGAACAACACTCCGGACGACAGCGCCAGCTGGACAGCTTCCGGCTCGGTTGGCATGTTGGCACCTTCGCTGATCAGATGACAACCGTTGCCAAACAGCTCTTTGGCATCTTCAAGTGTGAGTTCGTTTTGAGTTGCTGAAGGAAATGCACAGTCACAGGGGAAAACCCAGGGTTTCTTTCCAGGGTGATAGGTGACACCCGGATATTCTTCAGCATACTCGCTGATTCGGCCGTATTGGTTATTTTTAAGTTCCATAACAAATTTGAGCTTCTCTTCATCAAGGCCTTCCGGATCGTGAATTGTTCCGCCGGAATCAGACAGTGTAGTGACTTTGGCGCCGTGATCAATCAAATTTTCCGTTGTGTATTGTGCAACATTACCAGAACCACTGACTACACAGATTTTGCCGTAGAGGGTGTCATCTCGACTTTTCAACATCTCCTGGGCGAAGT
This sequence comes from Balneolales bacterium, assembly GCA_007131625.1. GTDB lineage: Bacteria > Bacteroidota > Rhodothermia > Balneolales > Natronogracilivirgulaceae > SLQC01. Next base: position 3,177 of record SLQC01000269.1, read on the forward strand.
AGACCGATCCATATCCGGTCGCCTCAGGTCTGAAATTAGATCCACCCCAATGGACTCTTTTCCCGGTTATGACTCCCGTGAATTCATTGCGCAGTTTTTTATACTGACCGAACAGATAGCCGATCTCCCGGGCACCGACACCGATATCTCCGGCGGGAACATCGAGATCAGCACCAATATGACGTTGCAACTCCGACATGAAAGCCTGGCAGAATCGCATAATCTCGTAGTCCGACTTACCTTTGGGATCAAAATCGGATCCGCCTTTTCCACCTCCGAGAGGAAGTGTGGTCAGTGCATTTTTGAATATTTGCTCAAATCCCAAAAATTTAATGATGCCAAGATCGACACTGGGGTGGAACCGGAGTCCCCCTTTAAAGGGACCCAAGGCGCTATTGTACTGCACACGGAAACCGCGGTTTACTTGTATGGCTCCGGTGTCATCCTGCCAGGGAACCCGAAACATTATCATCCGTTCCGGCTCCAGTATTCTTGCAAGTATATTGGCTTCTATGTATTCCGGTTTTTCTTTTAATACCGATTCCAATGACTCTAAAACTTCTCTAACCGCCTGATGAAAACACAACTCCTGAGGATTGCGGCGGATAACTTCGTTGTAACTGTCTTTGATATATTTTTCTACATCCATAATAATCCGGATCATGTGTTGAACGCGGTCCACCTCTGTTCGCTCACGATAATAATTTTTTAAACCGAAATCATCGACAGTCCATCGATAATGAGCTCCGGAACCGACCGCTACGGTAATAGTAAGGTGCCTGATTGAAACTATTTAATATAACGTTTCTCTAGAATCAATCCAGCCAGTTTTTTATAGAAATTCACCGTATTGTCTAATCCCTTCCAAACCAACCTCTTACACGGTCCATGATGGAGGAGTCATCGTCATTGTCATTTACGATACGGGCTTCCCGGCTGTCTCTGCCACGTATCCGGTCGCGTACCCGGTCAATAAAACGCTCATCCAGGTAATCCTGGCAATTTGTGACAAATGTAGTGTTCTGCTGGTGTGGATGAAATTGCTCCGATGGGGGGAGAAGATCACCGGACTGCTCCAGCCTGCGGAGAAAATGTCCAGCTATCGGAAGTGCGGTTTGTGATGCGAAACCGATGCTTTCGGGAAGGTGAACACGGGGTGTAGTTCCGCCGACCCAGCTTCCGAACACCATGTCAGGTGTAAGTCCGATAAACCAGCCGTCGGCGTGGTTTTGGGTCGTTCCCGTCTTGCCGGCTAAAGCATGCCGGATACCAAACTGCGAACGCAAGGCTTGCGCCGATCCATTGTCGACCGACCGGGACAGCATGTCAATCATTGCGGCAGCTGTTGTTTCCGAGATTGCAGGTGTGGGAAGTGTGGCCGGCGGGGCTTCAGGGAGTAGCGCTGTTTCAATAGGAAATTGCGAAGAGAGGATGTGTTGTGTGGATGCGGTTGGTTGCCGAGCTTGCAGAAATTGAGAGAATTCGGACTCACCTCTGCCGGACTGGCCGGTGACAAGATTCGTAGTGGTATTATCATAGATCAGGACACCCCTGGAATTGTAAATCCTTTTAATATATCGCGGTGTCGCAGGTATGCCTCGATTGGCAAATGCCGAATACGCTCTGACCATCTCCATTAACGACATTTCCGCCGTTCCCAATGCTATTGAGGGCTGGGTAGGAATGTGGGAATGAATGCCCATTCGCCGGGCAGTCTGTCGAACCTCTTCAACCCCTGTCTCCATGATAAGATCGACGGCAATGGTGTTTACCGACCGGGAAAGTGCCGCCTGTAGAGAATAATGGCCACCGTAATTATCCTGGAGATTGGACGGCGTCCACTCATCATAAGAGACATAGGTCGACAGCAGGTTTCGACGATAGTCACAAGGCTCCATACCCGACTCAAGTGCCGCAGCGTAAACTACCGGCTTGAAGGCTGACCCGGTTTGCCGGCGTGCATGGACATGGTCGTACTGAAAATGGCGATGATCAATACTTCCCACCCACGCCAGAATGTCACCATTGGCGGCATCCATCGCCAGAAACCCGGTGTTCAGCAGGGAGAGATAGTGGCGGATTGAATCGCGTGGAGACGCATCAACAGAGACCGGACCATTATGTGTAAACAAGTCCATAGGAACCGGCTTGTCGAATATCTCAAGAATCTCATCGTCGGTTAATCCCCGTCCTTTCAACAGGTGGTAGTAATCGGAATTGCGCCAGGCTCGATAGACTTGCAGATCGTCTTCAGAAAAAACCGGTTCATTATTCCTGAGTTCATCGAACTTTGATTGAAGTCCGGACAAGTGCAAAGCAACAGCTTGCTCGGCAGCTTGCTGTATCCCGGAATGGATAGTGGTTTCGATGACCAATCCGTCGGTGTACAGATTATACTTGCGGCCGTCATCTTCCGGTAAAGCCGTTAGAATGTGTTGCGCCCGGTTTCTTAAATGCTCCCGGAAGTGCGGCGCTGATCCCACGCTATGCGATCGGCGGTGGTAGTCGAGGTCAAGTGGGCGGTTGCGTGCTGCTTCCAGAGAATCGATATCAATCATCCCGTACCGTTCCATCTGAAGCAGGACTACGTTGCGCCGGTGTAGTGCGTGATCAGGATTGCGGCGCGGATTGTACCAGGTTGTGGCTTGCAGCATTCCCGCCAGTGTAGCTGCCTGATGAAGTTTCAACTGGTCGGGTGGTGTGTTGAAAAATCGCTCTGAAGCCGTTTTGATACCCCAGGTGTCTTCACCGAAAGAGACCGAATTTACGTAAAGCTTAAGTATCTCATCTTTGGAGTGCAGGCGCTCCATGCGACGTGCAATAATAATCTCCCGAATTTTTTCCGCTGGCAGTGTAATCCGGAGTGAACTCTGCCGTGGATAGAGATTTTTGGCCAACTGCTGTGAAAGGGTGCTTCCACCACCAGCATCCTGGCGCATCAACAGGGTTCGGACCAGTACGCGTGCCACAGCCCGGTAATCCAGCCCGTTATGCCGGTAAAACCGGATATCTTCAATCGCCAGCAATGCATCGAGAAAATCCGGACTCACATCTTCCAGATCGACGGGGTCACGGTTTTGCAGATAGTAACGTCCGAGCAGCTCACCATCGGAAGAATAAACCGATGAAGCCTCGTAATGGCGGATATTTTTTAATTCCTCATAGGCGGGTATATGACCGAAAACGCCGGTGTATATCAACATGCAGAGCCCCGCTGCCAGCACGGCCATTACAATAGCCAATACCGCTACTATACGGAACCACCCCCGACTCAAAAGATGGTTTGAGTAATATTTCAGGATATACATTATCTGCTTTGGACCGTCAATAGATATTCGTTCTACCCGCTAATACAAGTGACAACACCTGGTATGCCTATATCAGTATCCAGTATATAGTAAGACAATCGGAACGGTAATGAATTACAAAGGAATCAAAAAAAGCGCATCTCCCGGATAGAGAAATGCGTTTTTTTAAAACGGATCGGATATGGAAAGTAGCAGCGGGTGGCTAAATGTCGCCAATAGACCGCCGAAAAGAATCAGTTCAGGAAGTAACGGAATCCGATATTTCCGTTGAAATGTAAGTGGAATTCAGGGCTGACATCAACTGTTGGAGCCAGCTCAAGAAACAGGCCGACCGGCATATCATTGAAATTGAAGCCGATTCCCGATGGCAACCGAAGCATGAAGATGTTGTCATTGGTCCATTCGATCCACTCAAACCCGAAACCTCCTCCATAGTAGTAGAACATCCGGCCTACATCCCAATCGAGTTCATCATAAAACTTGTGATTGAGGATATCAAGATGGGTATAAAATCGGGAGTTATTTTCAGAAATGGCAAAGGAGACCAGTCCGCTCAGTGCTGCCGACCCACCCAGCCAGTATTTGTAACTCATTCCGTCAGGTCCGCCAATTGCGGCACCGACACCGAGCCCGCGGTCCTGGGCAATTGCGATTTGAGTAGTGATGGTAAATAGCGTCACAATCAGGAAAACAAATGTGAGTTTCTTCATAGTAGTACCTTTTTATTGGAATTAAGTGAAATAGTTGTAATTACCGGCAGACAGCGGACACTATCGGCAACCGGAATATGATAATTTACAGAATGTGAGTCCAGATTTTTTTCGGTTTTGCATATAACTGTTATGCAACCGGTTGTATTGTACTTCCAGTCACGGAAGGTACGAATCTTCTTGGACAATATACCCTGCCACACTGAAGTTTTTCAGTATCATAAGCCGGACATATGCAAAAGGATGAAACGGGTTAAAGAGTATATTTCATCCATCAATCAGCAAAATATCAAAATCTGCCCAAGCAAATAATGATGCTATCAACACTTCCGCACTACTCGACGGTTATGACTGTCGCACTGACACTTATTTGGATTACGTTAGCTTGTGATCACACGGATCAACAACCGGACAAACCGGATGTCACTTATACCATACCGGAACAGCCGGAGATGGCCACCGGATACACCACTAAACCGGGATGGCAGACATCTGAATTTGCAATTGCCTCCGCAAATCCGCTGGTAACGGATGCCGGATATCAAATTCTCAAAGCCGGAGGTTCGGCTGTGGATGCCGCAGTTGCTGCACAGATGGTGCTCACGCTTGTGGAACCACAGTCCAGCGGAATCGGCGGAGGTGCCTTTCTGTTGAGCTGGGATGAACTTGGGATTCGCGCTTATAATGGCCGGGAAAGGGCACCGTCGAAAGCCGATGAAACATTGTTTCTGGATAAGGATGGGGAACCGCTGCCATTTCAGGAAGCGGTACACAGCGGATTATCGGTCGGTGTACCCGGGACACTTGCCATGCTTGATGCAGCCCACCAAGAACACGGTGTGCTTCCCTGGGAGGCACTTTTTCAACCGGCAATTACACTCGCGGAAGAGGGTTTTTCCCTGAGTCCGAGACTGCATCAACAACTGCAGGCCGACCGGCGGTTTCGGGATGATTCCATCGCAAAAGATTTTTATTACGATGAAAACGGTGATGCGCATCCGGCCGGATTCTCCTTGAAAAACCCTGCATTGGCTGAAATTCTGAGGGGTATATCAGAGGATGGTATCGATGCTTTTTACACGGGAGAGGTAGCGGAAAATATGGTGATGCGCATCCGGCAGCATTCAAGACCCGGAATCATGACTGTAGAAGATCTTGAAAATTATCCGAATCAGAATTTTGAGCGGGACGCAATTTGCACCGGGTGGCAAAAATATATGGTTTGCGGCTTTCCTCCTCCGTCATCCGGACACATCGCCGTTATGCAGATTCTCGGTATTCTGGAATATTTGGAAACGCCGGAAATGGTGCTGCAAGACTCGGTGCCGACCGCTGAATGGCTACATCTCTTTTTGGAAGCGTCCAAGCTGGCGTTTGCCGATCGCAATCGCTATATAGGGGATCCAATGTTTGTGGATCCGCCTGCGGAAAGTTGGGAAAGTCTACTGGATTCCACCTACCTCTCTGAGCGAGCCGCTCTGATCGGGGAAACAGCCATGGACGAGGCGGAATACGGAATACCCGGACAGACTACCTCCGATCTCGGCATCCATCCACTACAGCCCGATGCCGGTACCAGTCATATCAGCGTTATTGACCGGAAGGGGAATGCCGTGTCCATGACTACCACTATTGAACAGGCGTTCGGGAGTCGGATTATGTCTAACGGTGGGACAGGCCTGCCCGGAGGATTTATTCTGAACAACGAGCTGACCGATTTTTCCCTGGTACCCGAAGACGAATCGGGTCGGCTTGTTGCCAATCGCGTGGAACCAGGTAAACAGCCGCGATCGAGTATGAGCCCCACACTGATTTTTAACCGTGAAACCGGGAATTTTGTCGCTAGTGTGGGATCTCCGGGGGGAGCGGCCATCATCCACTATACAGCCAAAGCAATCATCGGTATGCTCGATTGGGAACTGAATGCTCAGGAGGCTATCAATCTGCCTAATTTTGCCAATTTCAACGGACCATCAATGCTGGAGAAGGACCGTTTTCCCGGGGATGTAATCAGAGCACTGGAAGCACGTGACCATGAAGTTGTCAGTAGTTCCCTTACGAGCGGAATTCAGGCGATTCAGCGGTTGCCAGATGGATATTTTGGCGGAGCCGACCCAAGGAGGGAAGGGATCGTCATGGGTGATTAAGCCGATTTTATGTCAGCATTCGGTGTCCTGGAAATTCTCGTCCCAGCAAACACGATTGCCGTCACGGTATCCCTCGCTTTGGATGGATCCTTTGCCGGTCTCATTGTTCCATTCCAAAATACTTCTTCCAGCGTCAAAGACATCCCACATTTCCAGAGAGCCAATATCGCCGTCGCGCCGGTAGAGGAATCGGCCGTCTTCCTCAACGTCGAACCTCATGTCAACCAAGGTGGTAATATCACCGTCCAGCTCATATTCCATCAGGTAAGTTGGATCTTCATTCTCGTCAAAAAAGTCATACAGCTGCCAGGCACCACCGGAGCCGTCTAACCTTATCTGGGATGCGATCAGCAAGGCGTTGTCCAGATCTATATCCATTCCTTCCATCGTATACCGGAGTTCCCAGTGTCGCTCATTATTTATTGTTTCAGCTGTTATTCTCATTGCAATAGATTCGCCCTCAGCGGCAAAGCTCCACTCCCAGATCCAGGTGTCTCCGTCGACATGAGGGTCACCCCACTGGTGCTCCTGGAAAAAAGCCGAGGGCAGACTCCCCATAGTCTGAAACCATAATTCGGCGAAATAGGCATACCAGGCCGCTTGTTCATATGCAGTAAAATTTGCAGTTACGGGCAGCGAATCCATCTTATTTCGAATGGCTTCTCGGGTATCGGATTGGATGGAATGAAAGGTATCTGCCTGTTCAAAAATGGAAAAATCCATTTTGACATTATCGAGGGTGGGAGCGTCGGGAGCCTCAGAAAGATCTGGGCCGGATGGACTGTCGCCGCAGCTCCATATCGTAAATAGTAACAAGAAGGTGGCAGATGTAATAAGTGAATGTCGTAGCATAACTCTGTACGTTGATTTGTGTTATCTTTATGATGGTTACTATGTCAATGGTGAATAAGATGCGATTACATTACCTGGAAGTACCTTTCATGGGTTTGAAATAATGGTGTCGAACATACAAAAAAATAGAATTACTACGTTACCCAATTGTGGATTAACTACAAGCCACATTTCTTTCATTTCATCTGTCACAACCTGAATTTGCACATTTTTGTCACAATCCGAATTTGACCCGCGCAGGAGTTTTTCTGTCAGGCTAATTTTTGTGTAGCGAGTAAATCATTTATAATCACATACTAATGTGCAGTGTCAGATGCATGATACAGGATTATATATCCAATATTATCAACTGTGTTGATGTATTTTTCACATAAGTTGATTATAATTTAACTACTATCGTATTACAATGATGTTACCCTAAATTTTGCCAATGGGGAAATTAATTTTTTATAATCTACTGTTAAAATGCTGATTTTGTGTAAGTTTTCAATGATATATTTAATATCGACATAATCATATACTTTCAAATGAAAGTTTTCCCTCTTAACATTTTTCAATCGATACTTTTCATCGGTATACTGTCGCTATTTGCCATGGAATGTGCTACTCTGCGTGACCCAACCCAAATTGTAGAGAGAACTGAACTGCCCATAGTTAATATTGAAATGGAAAAAGATGAGCTTATATTGCCTGTAATATTCCAAATCCAGGAAGATGGCAGTGTTGAAAAGGTGAATATGCTGACAACAAGCGGCGATTCTGAGTGGGATAGAATGGCTGTTGACTCATTGATGAAATGGAGATTTGAAGCACCTCCACCAGATGACAACCGCAAATTGATTCGTAAAAATATAAGAGTACAATTACTGCCACAGGAAGTAATGAATGTAGGCGAATTGATTGCAGGAAGTGAAGCGGATGCAAATGTTCTTTATTCTCGTCTCAGAGCCGGTATCAGTTTTGAGCAGTTGGTAAGTCAGGTCGCGGATGAGTCATCAATCGGCAGGTCCGGACGCTATTTGGAAGATGTCAATACGGCAGATTATCCTGCCCATATTAGCAAAATTCTGATCGACTTAAATGTAGGTTCTTTCTCCAGGCCGGTTCAGAGGAATGGTGAATATGTGATTTTTAAACGTTATGGTGCTCACTTGCCTTAAAAGGAGTCACGAAATTGATCCTTCGCTGGTGCGTTCTGGATCATCAAAAAAACAGTCGAATGTTCAGGCTTGGTAGCGGGTTCACGTTTTTTTGTGCCTGGTGAGCTGACATTTGTTCCCACTCTTGCGGTATCAAATTATGAATTGTCAATCCTGTTTCCATCCTTATTCTGGCATTATAGTAATCCACAGAGTGTGAGGACAGAAAAATGATATCATATAGGGAATGGAATGCAAGTAATAATCCACTGGAAACCAGCAAACTTAATCCTAAAGCTTCAAAATCTTCATTTTGCCTGATGAAATAACCGGAAACCAGCATAGAGAAAGTTGATGAGCGTATAATTATACTTCTTCTTGCCAGTGGCCAATCGTCAGAATAAATGCTGCCGGCAGATGGTCCCACAATAACCGCCGGAATAATCAGCAATATGGATGTCCCGGATTGCTCTGGCAAACGATACCCTCTTGAATTTAGCCTTGCCAATGCTAGGGGAATCGTTGTAAATGCGACTGAATGCAAACGTGCCAAGGACTTGCTTTTGAATTCTGGAACTTCCTCTTCTATTTCCGGATTTAGTATATAAGAAATGGCTTTGTCGCTGGCGCGGTTAAACATAGCTGAATCAGGCTCATGTACGAATGCATTGGCCTTGTGAGCACCGGTTAAATGTACAAGCGACAGCATGAAGGTGATCAGTGCAAAGATATTTAACCGGTTTATGCTCATCTGAACATTAGAAGGTTGAAGTGCAAGAAGCCGGTATAAAAGGCCGGGTACGGTATTTCGAGACAAAGATAACATTACGACGTCACAATTCATACAGGATCACTTCGGAAAAACGTTACTAACAGGACGTTCAAGGATGCTTTCCGCTGATCATATTTTTGATGCCGATATTGTAAACTCTTAAGTTACATATCGAGAATTTCTCTTATTTTAACCAGACTTCTTGCTTGAACTCATAGCCTGCATGACATTTTTTCAACCTTTGGATCTTCATGAAATCGCATTTTTTTTCGTTCATCATAATAATTTTGACTCACCATGTCGGGTACCCGGATCGACTCAATGCATCTCCTCTTGACGATCACTATCTGCCCGGACGCCTCATTGTCAAACTGGAGTCGAATGTTAGTGACAACTATTTCATGCAATCCGCCGATTATCAAACCGTCCATACTGAAACTCTTCAGAAATTAGAGACTTTTTTGGAATCATACGATGTGAAGTCGATGACACCTGTTTTTGGACCGAATACATTGTCTAATCTGCAGGAGTTGAAACGATCCCGGCCAAAGATTTCCAGTAAGGCAACCGAACTTACCGGATCACTGCAGCGGACCTATGTCATCAACTATCGTTCCGGTGAAGACCCCAAACAGTTAGCAACTGAAATCGAAAAAATAGGTGGGGTGGTGTACGCTGAGCCTCATTACACGTATCAAACTGCAGATGTAAATATTCTGAAGAATCAGCAGGAAAGCCCGGAGATGTTTCCGTCCATGCAAGAATCTGAGGAGAATAAATATATTCCCAATGATCCGCTGATTGATCAGCATAGCCAAAATTTATTCGATTATATGAATATCTTCAAAGCATGGGGAGTGAATAGAGGCTCATCCGATGTCGTTATTGCTATCGTAGATACGGGAGTTTATTACGATCATCCGGATCTTAAAGATAACCTCTGGTATAATCCCGAACCTGGTTTGGCAGATGATTATTTTGCCGAATTTGAAATTTTAAATGATACCATCGGCTGGAATTTTTGGGAATCCGGGGATGTTTTCAAAGGTGAAGAACCGGAACAAAATGCCAATCCTGTCGGTAAATTCAGTCGTCACGGAACCAGAGTGGCCGGCGTTGCAGCTGCCGTCACTGATAATGCAGAGGGCATCGCAGGCGTAGGGTTCCAGACACAATATATGCCAGTAAAAGTTGGTGGTACAAAGGATTATCCAAATTCCCTGCCTTTCGCCATTCATGGTATCATTTATGCAGCCATAAATGGGGCGGATGTTATAAATTGCAGCTTTGTTGGAACCGGAAACTCCAGATTCTCATCCGATGCCATCACATTTGCTCAGGAGATGGGTGCCGTTGTGATCGCCGCTATAGGTAACAACGGTATATCGACCACGGGAACCTATCCAGCATCGTTTGACGATGTCCTCGCAGTTGGTGCTGTCAGGGATTCATTTGATGACAGAATTACCCATTTTTCTAACTTCGGTTACAAGGTGGATGTGTTTGCTGTCGGACAAAGTGTTATGAGCACGACGTTTGAATATGATGATGAAGAGAACTTATGGGTGCCGGGATATCAGCCTTTCACTGGAACCTCCGCGGCGACTCCAATCGTCAGTGGACTGGCAGGGCTGTTAAAAGCCGAATACCCGGATTGGCCAGCGCAGCGTATTGCTAGCCAGATTAGTGGTACAGCCCGTTCCATCCGTCACGCCAATCCCGAACAACAATATGAGGACAAGCTTGGTAATGGGGTCATCGACGCTTTTGCCGCCCTGACTGAAAACGTACCGGTGATCCATTTCACTGATTATGTTTTTACTAAAGAACAAAACCAAAAAATTAATGTCGGGGAGTCCGGCGTTCTTACGGCGGAAGGGGTCCATTTCGGAAGTCCATCTCCGGAATTATTTTTCAAACTTGAATCCATGCAACCGGGTATAACAATTCACACAGAACGGAAAGCCATAAGTGATTTGGGCCCCGGAGAAATATTCAATATCGTTTTTTCCATATCAATTGATGATGACTACTCGCTTGACTCTGTTCCAGGATTCAGACTGACCTGGTCTGCAGGAGATATTGAGGATCCGTCCTATCAGGGCACTCATATTATACTGTATGATGAGTTGCTCTATGGCAATATGGAAAACAACAGAATCACGATGTCTATACCGTCCGATGGCACCCTGGGTTTCATGCACCCGGATGATAACTCTATTGGAATTGGATTTATACCGGGTGGATTTGATAATATCTTGTCTGAATCCGGCATTATGATCAGTGGTTACAGAGACGTGGAGCAAGTGATCATTAATCAGGTACGAGATAGTACAGGAATAACACGTCATTTTCTACCCGTGAAAAATTTTCGCTTTGATAATGCTCCTTCTTATCACAATACACAGGTCGGATCGGCCAGGTTTCATTCCGTCAACCACCCGATTGCAAGAGAACTTGAAATTGAGTTGGAAGCTATAACTCCGATCGGCCGGTCGGATAGCAGGCCAACGATATTTCTCAATTTTCATGTTACAAATGTCAGCGATTTTATTTATAGGGATATTCATTTTGGCATTTTCAACCATTGGGAAATCCGGGAGGAAGGGCCCCATTCCATCCATTTTTCTGAAGAACAAAAACTGATGTATGTACGGCACGAAAGTAGTCCGCTGGTTGCCGGAATTGCGACAAGAGGTAACATTTCGGGAGCCCTTGCGATCAACAATGAATCCACAATGACACTTGACCAGGCGGAATCGCGAAGTGACAGCCTGAGTTTTGGTATTATATATCATGAGGATGATGAACATCTGGACGGCTTTACAGATGCTGAAAAATATTTGGCATTGACAAGTGGAACGGAACGCACAACCCTGTCCGCCGATAATGTTTCAATGGTGTTCAGTACGGGTCCTTATACACTTCATCCACATTCCCAGGTTACCATAGGATTTATCTATGTGTGGGAGCAGAATGCTCAACGGTTGATAAACGAGGTTTCATCAGCACTTGGAATGGAACTTCTCAAGCACGATGAATCCGGAGAATATGCAAAAACCGGGAAGGTGGCAGATGAGTTAACACTTTATGCAAACTATCCAAACCCATTTAATAACCAGACCAATTTGCGATTTGATCTGAGGGAATCAACGCATGTAGAGCTGGCTGTTTATGATCTATTAGGGAGACGTGTGGTGATGTTGGTGAATGAAGTGAGGGATCAGGGGCCGCATTTCGTGATCTTAGATGGATCCAGCATGGCAAGTGGCACCTATATAGCCATTTTGAGGGCAGATGGAAATATTAAGTCGGAAATGATGCTGATGGTGAAGTGAAATAGTTTACACTTTGAATAGTTATTCACTCTTAATTAAAAAGCTGTTTTCAGCCGCTGTCCGGTTAAAAAAACTGCTCTTAGCTGCTGTCCAGGTAATTAAAAAACTACCCTCAGCCGCAGTCCGATTAAACTGATGAATTAAAGTGTTATGATTTGTATCAGTTGTTATCGGGTATTCAGCGGGTAATCTGCTCGGCTTGCAGCACACGGACTTCATTCGCCGGGACGTCTGCTTTGACGATGAGTACGGTCCAAAGGTTGTCGTCACTATGCCAGTGTCGATCGATGGTGCCACCGGCAACTTCGTAATGGCCTTTGGGCAGAACCCATTCGATGCGGCAAGCGTCGAATGGCTCACTGTAATTGTTGATAAGACGCGCCCTATGAACCTGTGGTTCACCCGTTTGGTCAGCCGGATCAAAATCGACGCGTAATGGGGCGACGCGATGGCGGTCGAGAAGCCAGGGTTGATGTTCGTGGCCAGCGTAACTGTGCGATTCAACACGATCATCTGCGAAGCGTATGATGCGATAAGTGTCGGATGACTGTTTGCCGATGAAGGTTGTGGCACCGTCGTTGATTGAAAAATGATAGCCGCGAACGACTTGCGGATCATCAGCATGCATCGCCCTCGCCCGCGGCCAGGCATGAGCCGAGTGCACGAGCGCAAAATCGAAATGATCGAGAAAGTCGCGTGTCGGCTCGCTTTCGTAGGCATTGAGCACACGGATGCGACTTTCGCGATAGGATTCAAACTTTCTCCAGGCGGCCTTGATCGCCTCATGGTTATGCTCCGGAACCCACGACCATCCATAGTTGAGCACAGCAATTTCAGGACCGATCTCGACGACGCCGATCGGGTCGCCATACCAACGGTCGAAGTCACGGGTCGCAGTGTGGTGCCAGTCGTAATGCGGCTCCCGGTGCAGGAAGCCCTGGTCAACTTCGCCAACGGAGACGGAGAACGGGAAATCAGGCCCTGGCCGGCGTGTGCCGTCGGAATCGAGGAAAGAGGGGCTTTCCACATAGCCGAAGGTGTGGTTGCCGATGGTCACCAGATGAGGCACGTTAAGGTTTTTCAGGCCGCCGGCGGTATAGGCCGGGTGCACCTCGTTGCTAATGAGTACGGCGTCAGGGTTGATGAGGTTTGCCATATCAGCGAAGGTGGCCAGGTACTCGCCCTGGTAATGGCCCCACGTATCAAGGTGACCAAGAGTGAGAAAAACCGGTTGATCGGGAAAACTGTCGCGTAAGTGCAGACTGCGGGGGGCTCGCCAAGTGAATGCGCGGTCGGGGCTGTGCACATAGGCGACAAGATCGCCCATACCTTGCAGCGGCTGATCGGGCAGGTCGATGCTCATATGCATGCCTTCAGCGGGTATCGGATTCGACCCTTCCCATAGTAATACGCGGCGGCGTGCCTTGCCGATCGTCTGCTCCCATCGAAGGGAAAGCAGCTTGAGTGGCTCGTCATTCTGGTGAGGTGCAAAGTGTAGATTCAGGCTGTCGCCGGGCCGTTTGACAGCGGGATAGCCGAGACGAGGGCGTTCGAAACCCTCGGAAAGCAATTGGTTATTCAACCGCAGGTGAACGGGGGTGAGCCATCGTTCGGATCCCGCGTGCAGCGGCGGCAACGGCAACGTAACGCTCTTCCAGCCGAGGGCATCGATACGCAGGGTGTAGCCTTCGCCCGGCGGCACGTCGGTGAGGCGAACCATGCCGCTCATCCAGTTGCGTTGAACAACGGTGCGGAGGACGGTGTTGCCGTCAAGCACGGTGACACGGGCATCGACAAGCAGGTCGCCGGCCTCACCGGTGAGGAAAAACGCAAGGTCGGCAGCCGGCTCGCTTAACTCGCGGAAGCCGATGATGCGCACACCACGGCCGCCGTTGGGCGCATACCAGTGTCGCAGACTGACGCGACGGGGCTGAGGTTCGCGGTCGCGGTAAAGGACGATTTCGTTGGCCTCGGTGAGTGGATAGATTTCGCGGATTACCTCGCCGTCAATGGCGACCTCGAGAATGCCGTCGTTTAAGCTGCCGGAATATACGTAGGGGATGTGGGATTCGAGTACGAGTGCGAGGCCTGAAGCGTCGAATGTGCGTTTGAGTGTGGCACCGTCTTCATCGGTGTGCAAATGCTGTTTAGTTGGGAAGCTGCGACGGTAGAAATATTGGTTCCATTCGCCTGTAGTTTGTACCATGGGGTCGTCAACGACCCCGATTACCGTTTGCCAGTACTCGGCTTTACCAGGCCGCAGGGGCAATTGGTTTTCTTCATCCCGCAGATTATCCTGCGTTTTTTCGAGCACAGATATAGGATTCAGAAGGAATAGTGCAACTATGGAGTAGAGTGACAGAGATTTCAGCGACATGATGTTTATCATAGTGGTTATCCCATTTTGAATTCATGCAGTCAAACGTAAATCCATCTTTCCGGTTTACTTTGAAGTAAAATAACAAAGATATTTTTTACAATAATAACCAGCTCATCACCTGAATCGTGATGAGTCCGGTAATACCCATAATCAGTGTGGCCACCGTATGTGTTTTTAATGCTGTAGAGGTATCCATCTCCGAAAATTTTGCTACGACCCAAAAATAACTGTCATTCACGTGTGAGACAGTCAATGAACCGGCACCGATAGCCAGCACCAGTAGTGCTTTACCCACTGTGGAGTCAAAGCCCAACGGTTCAATAAGCGGGGCAGTGATGGCCGCCGCTGTTATTATTGCCACTGTCGATGAACCCTGGGCTGTTTTTAAAAAAGCGGCGATCAAAAACGGTAAAAGTACACCCAGTCCCGCCATTTCGGCAAATTGGCCTGCAAAGGTTGCCAGTTCGGTTTGGCGAAGCACCATTCCGAAGGCACCGCCCGCTCCGGTAATCAGAATCACTACACCGGCTTTCTTCAACGCTTCTTCCATCCATACGGATGATTGCTTCATGGATCGTCCACTAATCATTAAAAAAGACAGCAGTACACCGGTCAGCAATGCAATAATTGGATCCCCCATAAACACAGCCGAAGAAAAAATCAGTTCGTTACCAAAGGGAGCTGTCGGGTATTCTGCCACTGATTTCAACGCGATTAGAATCAGTGGAAGAAGTATAGGTGCGATGGCGATTTTAAACGACGGAATCTCGTACGTTTTGGAAGTCTCCGCCCTGGAACCTTGCTCTGTGGATTCTTCCGAGATGTGCGTTTCCGGTGAGCCAACTTTTCTTTCTACAACGTCATTAGACTTTTTATCTATGAGATCATATTGTGTTTTGGCGGCATTAAAATCATAACGTATATCATATTTTCGGCAATACAATGTGGCCCAGGCAAGGGCAGCAATCATCGCAGGAATGGACACTGCCAGCCCAAGTATTATAACCCATCCGATATCAGCACCCAATGTAGCAGCAGCGGCCAGTGGACCGGGCGTAGGTGGAACAAACACGTGGGTGGCGTACAGTCCTGATGCCAGAGCTACAGCCAGCACAGTAAGTGAAAGACCGGTTCGCTTTGAAATAGCTTTATTAAGAGCCGACAAAACAATAAAACCGGAATCACAAAAAACCGGTATTGAGACAATGTATCCGGTCATGCTCATCGACAATGGTGCGTTGTGATCACCAACTTTCTCGAGTATCCGGTTAGCCAGTACCCGGGCACCCCCGCTACGATCCAGAAACTCACCGATTATAGCTCCTGCTGCGATTACAATTCCTATACTTCGAAGTGTGGACCCGAATCCTTCGGCAATGGAACCGACCAGATCAGTGACACCGAGTCCGGCTGGAAATCCGATCACAATGGCTCCAAATAAAAGAGCGATAAAAGGGTGAACATTCCAGCGAACAGTCAGAAACACAATAGCGGCAACTACAAAAAGCAACCAAATAAAGATACTCATCAACGGAATGGTTTGGGTTTACAAGATATCTGAAATCTTTTGAAATGAAGACGCAGGGCGATTTTTTAAAATTCGGACTGTTTTTTTGCAGGCTATAATGCCGCCGGGTGCAGTTTTACCTCGGGGTTTCCTGAATTTCTATAAAAGACCAGGGTTGTGTATGAGTTCGGCCAGAGCGAGATGTGATTTTGGCATATACCCATCCGCCATTCAACTTGTCGAAGTGCTCCCTGTAGTTAAGTGTCTTGCCGGTGGCAAGCTTCTTACCTCCGGTATGTATCCACTCTATTTTTTTCGCATCTTTCGATGTTATCGTGATTTTGTTACGTGATTGGTCAACCACGATTGACTGTATTTCGGGGGGGGAACTTCTGTTTGTGCCACTGTCGTCTTCGTCAGGGGACTGGGTGATATAAAAAGCGCCATCGACGATCGCCTGAACAACATTTTCTATCGAATGTTCTTCCAGAATAAAGTAGTTTCTGTTAATATCTCTTGCCTGGTGGAATCCAGATCGATTGAATGAATAATCGTCGCTAGCGAATTGCCACCATTTTGTGAGGCCGGAATCAAGGACTGTATGATACACATTTGCGTATCGATTGAAGCGGTTAAGATGAAAGACATCCATTCCGGCAAGAAGCTCATTGGCATCCTTCCACAGCAGTACCGTCTGTACGCTACCGGTATAATGAGTCAGATATACAACAGACGTATTACCCACTTCCGGATTCGCGATAATACCTGCTTGCATGGTCTCTTCGGTTTCATTGTTACAATCGGGCTTATATTGCGTATTTATACCAACATGGTGTTGTAGCCGCCCGCCATCGTATTCTCCACCCGGAATTGCAACCATACCGTCAGAGTGATATTTATTTAACATTTCCCCAGTATGCTCATAACCGGTAGCATGGTGGATCCATGGCCAATACCCATGAACTTGATCATGATCGGTACGACACCAGGCATCTCCAATTACAGCACCGCGATGACCGGTTTCTTCGTATAGTTTGTCAGGCACTCCCTTGTCATGATGTCTGATATGGACATGAAATGCATAATAGCCCTGTTTATTTGACCAATCCACCGACTCATATGGGTCGTATGAGAGTAGTCGCAGCCCGGTTGATATAGTCGCTGTGTTATCCGAATTGTTCTGGGCATCTGTACTTACGCGCCGGCTGTCCTCTTTTGATAGAGCATCCAAGGCGATCAGCATTACTCCGCACAAAGCTGCAATTACAACTATTCGGTTTCTCATTGATGATCTCCTCCACCATGGAAAACGGAGGAGATAAGCGGGAAGACGTCATTGACTACGATCAGTGGCAGTGCTGAATAAGTGGCGGAGTGGCGTGAAGCTGTCAGGATATTGCTTTTTAGTGGCAAAGTCGCCAGTTCCAGTTGGTTATGTTTTGGTGGAGCTGTTATTGTAAATGATGTGGCACTGTTATAGCCGCTCGGGCTTTGATATACAGTCTGTCCAATATACAGGCTCGGTTTGGCAATAAGATAGTGAGCAAACATAATTGTCATTGTGGGAGTTATAAATTATTATCGGCATTGTTTTTTGCTATGGCAATGCATATGAATGGCAGCATGTTGCAAGTAAATTAACATTTACGAGCATCTTGCCAAAGAGCAATATACACCAGCGCAGGGGATGTTGTGACCATGTCCGGGTTACTTAAACCGCTTCAAAATGAATTAACTTTTATTTGCAGTTAAAGTGTTTAATAAAGGTTCTTTGTCGCGATTTTTAAACCTTTTTATTCATAAGCCCTGGTCATTTAATCTGGCCATGTAATATTGTCAGGTCAAGTTCATCCAGAATCCTCCCCAATTAGTATCCCAGGGTTGCCAGACGGTGTCATTTTCATGCAGAGGCCTGTTATACCCCTCAGGATAGTCATTTGGCATCCCCGGTCTCTCATTCTTAACATGATCGAAAACATCTGATGGGTCTCTTCGAATATGCCATTTCCCTGTAAAATACGTTTCATAACCGGCCTGCTGCATCAGGTTACCCCACATGGGACGGGGCAAAGGTTCTTCATGCTGGCCTTCCCTCGTTATAACTCCGTTAATAGTCTCACCAAAGTCAGGAAGCTCGCTGTCTCTGTATTCCTGTTCAAGTTGCCGAGCTCTCCATAATGATGATCCGGTAATAAGCATGGCTCTTGAAGGAATACAGACGGCACCGCTCCAGGAACCCATATTATATGCATGGGTGAAGGTTGTACCGTCTCTCACAAGTCGATCAAGATTGGGAGTTTTAATTTCAGAATTTCCAAGCGCATTGACCATTCTGAAGCTCTGGTCATCAGCAAAAATAAAAAGGATATTGGGCTTTTGTTCTTTTTCAGGAGAAGTACTGCAGGCGTTAAACATGGCAACTGCCGGAATTCCCAACACGAGAAACTTAATTCCGGAATTAAAAATATTCAGGTAGTCCATAACTTATTAGTTAATTAATTATGCGATATAATTAACCGACCCTCAGGGTGGGAAGTAGGGGATTAGTAAAACTTAATTTTGAATATACCAATCCCTTTAAAAAGATCCTCATAAATTATACCCAATTAGCAAAGGTGATATTCCACTAATTTAACATATACTGTGACAACAGCTTTTTTTGAAATCAACACGAAGTAAGGGAAGAGTTTTAGTGATCAGGAATTGCTGACACCAGGACCATATCAATAGTAACATAATGTACTTGTTATGATAAGAAAAGCATTTAAAATGAAATTAAAACCCGGATTCAAAGATGAATACAAGAAGAGGCATGATCAAATCTGGCCTGAACTTAAGGATGCATTACTGAAAGCGGGTATTTATGAGTATTCGATCTTTTTTGATCAGTACAGCCATACCTTGTTTGCTTTCCAAAAACTGAAAAAGGACCACGAATCAGATCAACTTCCCGAATTGTCGATCATGAAAAAATGGTGGGATCATATGAAAGATATTATGGAAGTTAATCCTGATAATTCTCCTGTGGTCGTACCCTTGGAAGAAGTATTTTATTTGGAAAAGGACGAATAAAGAATACTTCAGGTTAACAGGACTGGGAACTTAATTACAGGAATACCCGCATGCTTATTTTTCTCCCGGCATGATTAACACCTCATCCAGCTCAAGGGCGTGGTCTTTTTTTACGCGATCAGGGTCTTCAGACCAGAAGCGAAGCCCTTCGAGGACGTCTACATCAGGATAGTAACTCCGGATGATACGGGCGTCGAGTTCCAGGTCATGCCATTTTCCATCATCTATGAGCCTGGGAAGTTCCGGATTGTCCCCGGCACGTGCAGAAGCCGAACTGACTGCAAGCCAAACTTCACGTTGTGTATTATCTGGTATGGGAAATGCGCGAATATACACCCCGACAGGTGTACCTGGCTCGAGACGGTAACGGATACGTATGCGGGGATGAGTGTCAAGGTTCCAGTATCGGGGGTGAACCCACGCCGGCAAATGACTGCCGTTTTCCGGCGCATATGCCCGCAGCCATCCGGAACCGACAGACATGCTATTTTCGTGGGGTATTACACGGTTGTCCCCCCGAGGATGGCTCCAGGGTGGTGGCGTTTCCTCTCCTTCCTCAAGCACAAGAACACGTTCCCACGCAGCGGGAGCAGGCCGGTAACTTTGCCAGCGCCACCACCATTCTTCATCTTCAACAGAAAATGTGCTATGGAGAAGAGGTTTGGCAGGGTCTTCTGCTTCTTTAACCACAATATAACCGGTGCCGCGGTGAACTCTGCCGTCATCGTCTTCAACGCGAACACGTATGGGGTAGTCATAGGCATCAGCGTATTTGTGGATTATGCTCGTTTCATTTTCGACAAGCGTTCCATCACCTAGACGCCACTGGATGGAATTAACTTCCGGGATACCTCGTAACATCAGTTCAAGCGTAACCGGTTCTCCAGGTAAAGCCTCAAAGGGGGTTGCCCGGATTTCTACGGAGGGACGGCCACGCTCATGTTCAAACGCTCCCACGTCCGGATTGGACCCACCCCAGGGAAAACTCACGGGATCGCCATCCTTCCATGTTACCATACGGTCGAGTACAATTTCGCCATTTCTCTGCCTGACCTCAAGCACCCGAGCCTGCTGAAGGGTTTCTCCTACCGCAATGATGTCACCTGATTCTCCCGGTATGCCGAAACCATCAAAAAATACCGAGGCATCTGTCACAGGGAGAATGGTACCTTCTCCATCGTCTCGAGTCCGTGTGAGAGAGGTTCCAGCATTTCGGAGCAAGCTTCGTTTCCCGAGACTGTGATGGTACTGATCAGCATCTGCAAAACCCGGTTGATTCTCGACATTGTCCTTAAAAACCTCACCATA
The DNA here is from genome assembly GCA_007131625.1 of Balneolales bacterium. Lineage (GTDB taxonomy): Bacteria > Bacteroidota > Rhodothermia > Balneolales > Natronogracilivirgulaceae > SLQC01. The sequence continues at coordinate 23,710 of SLQC01000269.1, forward strand.
TTTCTCTCTCCATGCAGCTTTTTCCACAGCAGCGACTCCATAGCCTTTTCCGTCCCAGTTTATGGTATCATCCCACTCTTTTTCCGGACCCCAGAACACATTAGAACGGAAACTCACGGATTCCGGACTTCCGCTGTCCACCCGGAGTTGAGTCCATGCTCCATGGGGATCGTTTTCTGCAAAAATGTTATTTGTAAAAAGTATATCGCGGGACTGTACGCCGCCACGAACGCCGCGAACACGTAATCCGTAGTGGGCATTTTTATGAAATACATTATGGTACACCCGTATGGTCTCCATAGGGTCGTCTGCCCATGAATAAAAATCAATGGCACCGCCCGGGTTTCGAAAGACTCTATTGAACCGAAAGATTCCCTCCTGAACAGCGAACTTTGCGTTGGAACTGGCTGATCGTCCACTATTGTATGCATTTGTAATGATATTATTTTCAAACAATACCATCCTGGTAGTGAAAAATTCAAAGGGCCTACCCCAAGCGGCATGAAACACATTCCCCCGAAGCACCAACTTTGAATTGGAGCCGGGTGGAAAAATTTGCAGCGGTGAATGCCCAGCCCTGCTAATAGCATTTCCCTCGAATACCACTTGTTCGGAGTAGCTGATTCTGGCCATATTAAAAGCGTTTTTACGCAATACGGAATCCATTACCCATATATTTCGGCTGCTTACGATGTGGAAAGGCATGCTTCCGTAGCCATGCTCGAAAAGGCAATCCGCTACTATAATATGTTCACTGTCTTCTATCAGGAGCCAACGACCGCTCTGCTCGACCGGGTCCACGTGAAAACCTTCGAGGAGAATATGCTCGACCTGCTCAATTCGGATCGGATATGGATCCTTTCCACCTCCCTCGAATCGGACTGTCCGCCTTTCATCCGCCTTGAATATGATGGGTTCATCGTATGTTCCACTGTGTTGCGGTGCCAGGGTGCCTTCGTAACTGCCGGGCAGAATTATCACCTTATCGCCCGCTTTGGCCATTTTTCCAGCCTGTTCCAATGAAGCCCAAGGGGTTTGCTCAGTGCCGGGAGCTTCGTCATCGCCATTCGGACCAACGTAATAAACGTTACCGCTGTTCTGGGCATTTCCCTGAAAAAAGACAATAGCTGCCAACGCAACTGTCATCAGTATCCGTTTAGTGAACCGGGATATATTGGGATTTGAAAAGATATCCGACATTATTTACTGTCCGTATTTAAAAATGAATCCAATATGGAATGAATATAAAGCAGTTTCGAGTGAATGGACATAAACTTTGTATTGTAATGTGGTGGGTTACACCCTGATTGCTGTTGACAGGGGCGATTAACATCGACTTGCATTGCAACCGATGGCCCAGTTCCTGGTTCATCATGGTAAAAGCTTTAATTCGATTCTCCGTCCGGTATCCGTAGTCTTGAAAAATACATCGGTCCTGAACCGCTTACATGACCGATGTAGCTGAGCCAAATCTCATCGTCGTATTCGACAACACCGGGATAGCTGCTGCCATTATCTACACCTACAATTCTGGTTAGTAACGCTTCCTCGGGGTCAATTAAAAAAAGGGCTACCCTTACAGTACCTCTGACCCTTCCGGCGCCAAGTAACCGGCCGTCGCTGAGAGTGATGATAATTGGTCCGCCCAGATCTCTTTCAAAGCCATTAATTGTCTTGACGGGTTGCCGATCTTCCGGGCCGTTCCAATAAGCGTCCAGTTCATGCCACTGCCAATCCCGGTCGTAAGGAGGCCTGCTGACACCCAGGGCTGCACGTGCATCCAGTCCTGCTCGCAACAGGACATAAGCCGTTCCGTCATGACCGAAAGAAAGGGCGGCTTCGTTGCCGTGTCCGCCAGGAAACATGTTCTCTTTCAGCGGTACCCAGGTTTTGCCATCCCTGGTGCGGTACAACGTCCCATCGGGGTCTTTGCCGCTATAGCCGATACTGTAACCAAAATTTTCGTGCCATGCGACGTCCCAGCGCCATGTATTGATACCGGTTGGGCATGTGAAGGGTTTGCTCCAGTTTTCACCATCGGCGGAAAGCCAGGTGACAGACTGTCGTTGAATAGTTTGCCCGTTGACAGTTTGAAAAGGAGCGACATCTTCAATATACCTAATTGATGCGTTGAGCATTAGCATTCCGTCAGCAGTCACGGAGAGACGGGGGTCGCGCACATCACCGGTTTCCGACTCAAACAGTGCGATGGATTCCCAGTGGATACCGTCCGACGAGCGAATGATTCTGCCGCGCCCGGAGATATGGTTGCCGTGAATTTCCCCTTCCCGAAATGAACTATACCAATATCCATTGAACCGGGCCAGGTGTGGAAATTCGATACGGGTTTGATCCCGGTCTTTTATACGTGTTATGTCCCAGATCCTGATACCGACATCATGAGGGATAATCAACGGTTTGTTTTCAGGTACAACAGACAAAGGAATTTTGCTATCGTTTACATTCAGTGTATTATTGCCCAGAATCACGGCATTTGGTCTAATACTTACTACAAAAACCAATATCGACACCGTAGCGATACAAATAATTATATTATTATTTCGAATCATTATGTCTCCTGTTCGTTCATTAATTTGTAACAAAAATAATGATCATGATAATCCTCATGACAGTGAAGTTGGGTATAATGGTGAAAAGTCCTTGGATAGTAGCTACCGATTAATAGTGCAGAGCCCATGGATAGTTGCAGTCGATTAAACAAAAGAAGATCACCATCTGTGGTCAAAAATCTGAATCTAGTGGTCAATAATCTGAATCTATACGTTGTTTCTTTAAAAATGGCTGGAAGGAGCACATAAATTTACTGATAAGAAAATAAAAAATCAGTTGCTGATGGTTCAAAGTATGGTCACGCAATTATAAATTCGAGTGAAGCCTATGAAAAATCAGTTGAAAATATCGTAGAAGTTTTGAGAAATTTATTGGTGTTGTAGAATAAAGTGAACAAAAAATAATTATAAATTAGGCCAGAAAGATGAATACCCGGCAGTGTCTATGGTATAGTATTCATTGAACGATGATATCCACCTCAGCCGACCTGTACAATTCTTCGCCTGTTTCATCTTTGACCACTGCCTGGAAATCATAAATCCCCGGTTCAACAGGTTCCCAGGTTATTCTAAGCCGTATCCCATTGTCTTGTTCAGCTATCTGCTCGTTATTTGCCAGCAATACTATATTAAATGCTTCTGATTCGTCGGTATAAAGATGCGACAGGTTAATTTCGATGGTCTGTCCTAATTGAAAGATCTCTCCATCATGAGGATAATTAATAGCAATGGAATTTTGTTTGAGTGATGCAGGATCAATCCGAAATCCGGGAGTAGACAAATTACTATACATCTCGTAAACTTCCAAGTCATCTGCGACACCCCGGAATTCAAAAGGAAAATACTGGTTTCTGAGCATGCCCATATACCCCCAGCCACTACCGTTCATTACAGCAATAGCCAGGGCTGCAGCTCCTTCAAGACCCAATTTGTCATCCTCATTACAGACAATCGGTTTGCCGTATTTTTTCAAATCGTTTATTCTGCTTTCGTAAAGATCGAGTGAGGTTGTATTGAAATGGATAAGTAAGAAATCAGAAGCACGTGCAAGGTCTTCGTGGAACCTTCCATTACCCATACCACTTGTACTTACCAGAAGCTCTGGATTCAGCTGCTTTGCCAATCTGATCAGCTCAACCTGTCCTTCTTCACTCATTAGCCACTCACTATCGGGCCAGTTCCGGAAACCACCATGCCGGTATTCGTTCGACACTTCAAGTACAACATTTGTGAATCCTTTCTCAGTGATCCAGTCGACTGAATTCTCCAATGCATTCATAATACTCTCTTTTCCCGTAAGAGCTGAGAAATGGGAATGTTGACGCTGATAGAAAAGAGATAGTATTATCGCAGTATTATTAACATCGGCGGCTCTGATAACCTTTTCAACCCGCTGCAAATATTCATCCCTTAGTGATCCATCTGCATTGAAAGCAGTGTTTATGGCTCCTTCGAACCCGGGCATACCACCCTGGAGCGATATGGTAAAGGCATTGACACCACTGGAAGCATATTCGGGTATTTTTTCAATAAATGACTCTGTAATGACATCCGGGTCAAAATCATTAGCCAGTTTTTTCAGTTCCGGACCACGGTCCTCAAATACTGAATTAACCATTCGTACATTCATCAACAGCCCTTCAACCGGTGACCCGGGGTTAACAATTTGATCGTTGAAATACCATTTATCTTCAATGATGGAAACGGTAGTATTGAAGTCCTTTTCTTTCATACAGCCTACTACAAGCAATATCATCAGTAAAGTGATAACATTTGTGAGTCTGTATGGCACATAACTTAATACCTGAATCCGTGAATTAGTGTTCCGTTTTAATTTCTTAAGCTAAAAATACCGGCAAATTTCTCATTCCATTCATTTTTGCAGATAAACGAGCCGGGAAAATCGATAATCAAGCCCTAA
>SLQC01000029.1 GCA_007131625.1 Balneolales bacterium
CGATGCAGCCGGTTATCTCGTTTTTGAACAGCTTTTCACAGCAAATACAGGATTTTAGCAATATGATCCGCGTAAGCTTATTGACCAACAATCACTTAACCATCAACTGCGACAGTTGAGTGAGAATAGGCATTCGATAACATATAAATATTGAAATTTAGAAGGGGAATGGATAATGATGGATATGCTAATATTATTAAACAATTGGTTTTCTTGGTTTTCCCGTGTTAAAGTAGCACAAAATTACTTATTCCAGGGTGGCTTTATATTGTTACTGAGTTCCTGTGTTTATTTTATTGTTTCTTGTAACAATATTGAAATAGAACAAAATGAGCCTTTCATTGGTAATCCAGGAGGTCATGAGGGTCCTCCTGCAACAGCTGGTCCTCCAATGGATCCGGAATCCTGGCATAAGGTACCGGGAGATGTGTTGGGTGAGGGTGAGTTCTGGGGGTACCGGGTAAATGCAAGAACGACATTTAAAATACCAGGCGGTTTGGGATTGTTATACTCCAGCCATGCAGGACCCACAACGTCTGAGTGGAGAGCAAATCAGATTGAACAGGGATTGACCACGGGCCCGTCTGGTAGCCTGGCTTATACACATGATCTGATTACCTGGCACGATTATCCGGGCAATCCGGTACTTAATGAAGTAAAACGATCCTGGCAAACCCCCGCAAGGGTTCACACCCGTGATATGTTTTACGATCCCAAAAATAACCGGTGGGTTGCCTACTACAGCAACATCCCTGACCATGACCGACCCGAAACTTCATTTCCCGGTATTCGGGTTGCGGGTTTAGCTTATAGCAAGGATTTGGTCAATTGGGATTATTCGGACGGCCCAATCCTGACCATAGAAGATTATGCTGCCATGGTGCCTGAGCGTATCGAAGCCACCGAAGAAGAGTTGAATGAATACGGCAGGTTATATCCAAATTGGGCGATGTATCATAATGGTCGTTATTATCTTGTAATTTCAGGGACGGAAACAGTCGGACGAAGAGCCGAAGATGCATTAGAAGATGCCGGTGTTGTCAGATCACTTTCTACCGGACTGGTTGTAGTGGTCGGTGATTCGCCCGAGGGGCCGTTCGAACATCTTGATGTCGCAGAAGATGAAATTATGCCCGGTGCGAAACCGGTTTATTGGAATGGTAGATGGTACACCGTGTTTAGAGGTACCTGGGACGATCAACCGGGATTCGGCCTGGCTTGGTCCGATGAGCTGTTTGGAACGTATAGGAGGAATCCTGATAATCCCATTATTACCATTGATGATAACCAAAGAACAAACCCTATCCTTTTCCATTACGATGGTACATGGGGTATACTCTTTTCTCGTGCTGGACAAGCATCAGTTGGAAGAATGCAACCATTGCGATTGGCCATTGCAAATATTAATCCGTCATTTTTAATGCTCGATAAAGAAGTTGGTGAAAAAGCCGGATTGAAAAAATAAAGATAAAAAAGGTTTACCATGAGTAAGTACATTACAAATCTGAAAAAATCGTTTGATAGGATAAGGGGTATTACAAGATATCATTCTCCTTTGGTACTGTTTTCATTAATTGGAGTCGGCTTATTAATTATCTCAGCAAGTTCTCGAAACGAACCACCTGAACCATTTGTCAAACATTCCGGTGAACTTGAAGAACTTTTTGAAATGGCCGGGCCATTCGCCAAAAAAACCGGTAGTAATCATGAACTTATTGAAACAGCCGGACCACCGATGGAACCGGAAGCCTGGTATAAATTACCGGGAGATGTGTTAGGTGAGGATGATATCTGGGGTAACCGGGCAAATGCAAGAACCATCTTCGAATTCCCCGGTGGGATGGGGTTGCTTTATTCCAGCCATCCCGGTCCGGAATTGAGAAGTATTCCCGGCTGGACAGAAGAACAGTTGAAGAATGGGTTGACTACGGGTCCATCAGGCAGTCTCGCTTATACTTTTGATCTGTTCAACTGGCATGATCACCCGAAAAATCCGGTGCTAAATGAAACGAAACGATCCTGGCAAACTCCTGCGCGTGTGCATACGAGGGATATGTTTTATGATCCGGTAAATAACCGTTGGGTGGCTTATTTCGGCAACATACCTGGCAGTAACGACATACCCGGTATTCGAACTGTGGGTGTAGCTTACAGTGAGGATTTGATTAATTGGGAATATGCGGACGGGCCGATTCTAACCATTGAAGACTATGCTGCTATGGTGCCTGAGCGGGTGGAAGCTACTGAAGAAGAGCTGCACGAGCATGGCAGGGTATATCTATTGTGGGGTATGTATTTTGAAGGACGCTATTATTTTTCTCTTTCTGGCACCGAAACGGTCGGTCGTCGACCGGATGATGCTAACGAAGACGCCGGTGTCGTCCGATCGCTATCTACCGGAAGAATTTTGCTGGTTGCAGATTCACCCGAGGGGCCATTTGAGCATGTATCAGAAATTGACGAAGATCACATTCCCCCCGGTCCCAACAAACCGGTCTATATCAACGGGAAATGGTATACCGTCTTCACCGACATCTGGGACGACCAGCCGGGATTCGGTCTGGCCTGGTCGGACGAGCTTTTTGGAACGTATACCAGAAATCCGGACAATCCCATCATCATCGTTGAAACCATCCAAAGATCACACCCTCTTTTATTCCATTACAATGGTGTATGGGGTGTTCTATTTTCGCGGGGTGGTATTTTCAGTGACTCTCTTCCCCTGCGAATGGCTATTGAACGTAGTTATTATGAGAGTAATCTGCCGGATATAGTCCAACAGCCCTATCCTGTTTATCCACACCATCTGGAGATCGTACCTCCAAAACCTGAATTTATATGGGAAACCATTCCTCATGCTACGAAATACCAGGTACATATAGCTAAGGGAAACTTTGCCAATATCGTGACGGATACGACTCTTGCCGATCCGGACGAGTCGCTCCTCAGTCTTGAGCTTCTTTTGCTTTTTGAACTGGAAGCCGGTGAAACCTATCGCTGGAGAATAAGGGGAATGAATCCCTTTAAAGTAGGTCCCTGGTCTGAAGAGGTAATGTTCCGTGTTCAACGGGCCACCACGGCTGAAAACCTTGCGGGGCTTCCCCGGGAATTCGAGCTGGGGCAAAACTATCCGAATCCGTTCAATCCGATCACAATGATTCGTTACAGTCTACCTTTCAACGCTTTTGTTACATTACGGGTGTATGATATGATCGGTCGAGAATTGGAAATACTTGTCAACGGACAGAGGCCGGCAGGTCATCACAGTGTGGTTTTCGATTCCGGTGAGATGCCTTCGGGAGTATATCAGTACGTGATTAAAGCGATTCCTGAAGAAACGGGGTCAAGCCATCAAAGATTCTTGCAAACCCGAAGCATGACTCTGATAAAATGAAGTCTTATCAATTTAATGAATTTACTTTTTAGCTCTTTTTTCTTAACCATTTGCGGATTTAAGGTATGTAGTAAAAAAATATCGATTTGCATAAGTTTGGAACATTAATCATATTACAAATAAAATAAGAATTGGCATTCGATACTATATTTTTATTGACGTTTAAAAAGGGGAATGTAGAATGATGGATATGCTGGTATTATCAAACAATTGGTTTTCCCGTGTCAGAGTAGCACAAAATTACTTTTTCCAGGGAGGCTTTATATTGTTACTGAGTTCCTGTGTTTATTTTATTGTTTCTTGTAACAATATTGAAATAGAACAAAATGAGCCTTTCATCGGTAATCCAGGTGGTCACGAGGGCCCTCCGGTAACAGCCGGACCTCCAATGGATCCTGAATCCTGGCATAAGGTTCCGGGTACCATTTTGGATGAAGATCAAATTTGGGGGAACCGTGTAAGCGCAAGAACGACGTTTAAAGTGCCGGGTGGCATGGGATTGTTTTATTCCTGCCATCCAGGTGGTGACATGCGAGAACAACCAAACTGGAGAGAGAATCAGATTGCGCAGGGATTGACTACTGGACCATCGGGCTGTGTGGCTTATACACGAGACTTGTTCAACTGGCATGATTACCCGGGCAATCCGGTGCTTGATGAAGTAAAACGAACATGGCAAACGCCTGCTCGAGTACACACGAGGGATCTTTTTTATGATCCTCCTAACAATCGCTGGGTGGCTTATTTCGGCAATATTCCAGATGATGAGAACATACCCGGTATTCGAACTGTGGGTGTAGCCTATTCAAAAGATCTGATCAATTGGGAGTATTCAGACGGCCCGCTGCTTACCGTTGCAGATTATGCCGCTATGGTTCCTGATCGTGTTCAAGCTACTGAGGAAGAGTTGCATGAACATGGAAGGATATATCTATCGTGGGCTATGTACCATAACGGTCGTTATTATTACAGATTTTCAGGTACTGAAACGGTCGGGCGTCGACCGGATGATGCAGCAGAAGATGCAGGTTTAGTCAGGTCACTCTCAACGGGAAGCATCGCTATGGTTGCTGATTCTCCTGAAGGACCATTTGAACGTCTTGATTATGGAGAAGATGAAATCTTGCCCGGCAATAAACCGGTTTACTGGAACGGAAAATGGTATAGTGTTTTTGGGGGTAACTGGGACGGTCAACCTGGATTCGGCCTGGCCTGGTCTGACAATCTTTTCGGACCTTATACTGAAAATCCCGAGAATCCTGTTGTCACTGTTGAAACCACCCAAAGAACAAACCCCGCACTTTTCAACTATGATGGTACATGGGGCATATTCTTTTCAGGTGGCGGAAGCTGGTGGGAGTCTCTTCCTCTTCGTTTGGCTATTGCCAATATTAATCCGGCTTTATTAATGCCTGACCAGGAAGCTGATGAATTAACGGGCCTGTAGTGTAAAAGGCATAAAGTATCTCTGCACCGGTCATCCCGACGGTCACGAGGGGCCTCCTGAAACAGACGGACCTCCGGACCTCCAATGGATTCCGAATGCATGCACAAAGAGCCGGGACATTTGTTTGGTGTGGATGCTGTTGGGGATATACTTTTATCATGCAGTGGGCATTGGTTATATACATTTACTCTACTAAATTGGCCATTGCCAATATTCATCCATCTTTAAATATGCCCGAATGGGGACATGAAATCAACATTTAACACAAAAGGAAAGCCATCCTGATTCTTATCTTGTTTTGGTCATTTATGAACGCATATGACCAGGGTGAGCATCATTCCTGGCAGGAGAAATAATTTTCAGGGGAACCATTACAAATCGGTAACAAGCTACAGTTTATTGGTTAAAATTTGGCTTGGTTACCAATTTGGAATAATGTCAGGATGTATTTTGGAGATTGCAATTCGCATCGGCATGTTATCGGTGTTATGCTGGTGACAGTACAGAACAGCCCATGTTCCTCCATAGCGAAACAACTGAGGTCGTGACCGGGTGGTGGTTTCCACGGTAAAGATAGGATTATGGGGGTTTCTTGTGTATGGGCCCATCAGATTGTCGGACCAGGCAAGGCCAAATCCGCGTTGGCCATCCCATTCGCCGGGAAAAACAGTATACCATGTCCCATCCCAATAGACGGGTCGTGTGCTGGGAAACAAGTCTCCTTCAAATCCGCTATATAACTCAAACGGGCCTCCAGGATTGTCACTTACAAACATGAAGGCACTTGCTCGTAAATAATATTTCCCCTCATGATAGATTGCCCAGGTGGCATAGACACGGCCCCGTTCTATAATTTCTTCAGCAGTTTCATCGGAATCGTCTGCCACCATGTTAGCATAATCAACGACCGTCATAGTAGGTGCCGGATCAGAGGTCCAATTCACCAAATCCGAACTGTAGCTGGCTCCAATCGCTCGAATTCCCTCATAATCGCCTCCTGCGTCACCAAAATAAACGACCCATTGCTCATTCGGTTGATCATACAGTACGGCTCGGGGCATCGCACGGGCAGAACCTTGCCAAACCTGAACATCGCGCATCACGGGATTGCCGGGATAGTCTATCCAATCCACCAGGTTGCGTGTGAAAGCCAGGCTACCGGTCTGATGACTCGCAATACCCTGTTCTGCGGCTTCCTGGGGGTTCGGTGGTTTGGAATTGTACAATAATCCTATGCCACCGGGTACTTCAAAAATCCCACGTGGTTTTATTCTTCTGCCCCATGCTTCATCCAAAGCCATCACATCACCTTCAAGCTTATGCCAGGATTCCGGCTTTAAAGGAGGATGGCTATTGCTGCCTGGGCTAATGTCTCCTGTTCCGATCATCCCGGCATTACTCTGGCCGATCATTCCGGCTTTACTATGGCCGGTATGGCCTCCTTGTTCGGGTGCAGAAAGGCCAGCTGAACGGTAATCTCCGTTTGCCTGCTCAGCTGGTTCACATTGTGAAAGAAATAATAGCGGGAGAAACACAATTACCAGTGCACTGCGGAAAAATTTTGTAATGTATTGCATACTTTCTAACTCGTTTTTTTTAATGTGTATATTTGAAATTTATTTGTGTTGTTTATCTTCGCATCATAGCTATTTAAAGCATAAAAGTAAATCAAAAAACCAAAAGGGCATTTAAAAAAACCATGGTATCCCGTGAGAATCGGAGAAACCGGTTGATTTTTTACACTTTGTAGTGAATGATCAGACCTGCTGATTTACCTGTCGGGTATTATCGGTCGACACGCTTGGTCCAAACATGAAAATACCCGCCGTCAACCGTGTCCGAATTTTTATCTGATTGGGGATAAATTCTGATTATCGGATTATGCAATGTCCAAACCCGGATCATCGCCAAGTGTTGCGTTTTTCAAATGACTATGGATTCGATTATAGATATCGTATTACGATTATTTCAGTGTCGCTGTGTAACTATGCCCCGGCAATTCGCCGGGTTCATGATCGGTGAAACACGCGTCATGATCATCGCGAATGCAGCCGGTGAGTTTGTCGATCAATCCAATCTGGCGACCAGCCTCGCGAAGTAGCGAAGTAGTATTGCTGTTGTCGGGTTTTTACAATTCGACATTTGCCGGGAACGGATTCCCGCTCGAATTCCCTGGTCTGTCGGGAAACTCTGAATTTAATGTCCGGATTGTGGTTAAAAGTTGATCCGGATACAGCAAATTTCCCATATCCGGAACGTAGGATACCTGCAAAATTGTAATGGTAGTATTACGCATTGAAAAATTAGTAGTTCGCATTGGAGATATCCGTTTACAAATAACAGCTTAGGATTTCCTGCCATTCATCTCACATCAATAACTACCTGATCGAATATGCCATTACTGGGCCGTCTTATCAAACGTGTAATCACACTTAAAGCCCGGATGCCACAGCCGCGGCTTGCTCCTATTGATTATCAACGGAATGAGATGCGATATTTATTGAAAAGTGCCAAATTCACCGATTTTGGCAACCACTACGACTTTTCTTCTATACTGAACTCCCGGGATCTGGTAAAATCGTTCCGGGAGCGTGTGCCGGCTTTTGATTACGACAGCCTTTACGAGGGCTGGTGGCACCGACTCAAAACGGACAAAGATGTGTGCTGGCCGGGTTTGATCCCCTATTTTGCCATGAGTTCCGGTACTTCCGGTGCCCCGAGTAAATACATCCCGGTTTCCCATGAAATGGTGAAAGCCATACGCAAAGCCGGGATCAAGCAGATCTATGCACTGGCTGCTTACAATCTTCCGCCAGCCATGTTCCGGAAAGGCATTCTGATTCTTGGAGGCAGCACCCACCTGAAACAGGAGGGGCATTTTATGGAAGGAGATCTGAGCGGCATCAGCGTCGGCCGCATACCCGGCTGGTTTCAGCACTACTACAAACCCGGCCCGGAGATATCGGCCGAAAAAGATTGGCACAAAAAACTGGATGAAATCACCCGTAAAGCCCCGGAGTGGGATATCGGAATCGTCTGCGGTATCCCGTCATGGGTACAGATCATGATGGAAAAAATCGTCACACACTACAAAGTGAAAACCATTCATGACATATGGCCTAACTTCTCGGTTTACATTCACGGGGGCGTCAATTTCGGCCCGTACCGGAAAACATTCCGGCAGCTGATGGAACGTCCCGTAACCACCATAGAGACCTACATTTCCTCCGAAGGCTATATCGCCTTCCAGCACCGGCCCGACGCCAATATGACCATGCTGTTGAACAACGGTATTTTCTACGAATTTGTGCCGTTTAACAAGCAAAATTTCCCGGACGGGAATATGGTGGAATACCCTGAAGCCCTCGCTATTGATGAAGTACGGGAAGGCATCCAGTATGCGCTGCTTCTGAGCACTTGTGCCGGAACCTGGCGTTACCTGCTCGGTGATGTTATCCAATTTACCGATGCTTCAAAACAGGAGATCATCATTACCGGCCGCACCAAACATTTTTTAAACCTGTGCGGTGAACACCTGTCGGTAAGCAACATGTCCGAAGCGGTACAGGTACTGGAGGAGCGGCTTGATATCCGGATCCCTGAATTCACGGTGGCCGGTGTTCCACATGAAGGACTATTTGCACACCGCTGGTTTATCGGTTGCGACAGCGAAGTCGATGCCGAAGCCCTGCTGGTTCCATTGGACGAGACTCTGAAGCAGTTGAACGATGACTACCGTATTGAACGGGGTGCCGCGTTGAAAGATATCCAGGTTGAGGTCGTTCCGGTAAAAACTTTTTACGAATGGATGGAGAAGCGCGGAAAACTGGGCAGCCAGAACAAAGTGCCGAGAGTGCTGCAGAGCAGTCAGTTACAAGATTGGGAAGAGTTTCTTCAGGAGGAGTTGACAGATTGGAAATAAATATTGTCAACAAGCGGGTGATATGGCTATGTGGTAGTAAATATTACCATCCTACAGACCGGGTTGCCTGATGCAAGGCTATAAATTTCTCCCGCTTGACCATGATTTCACACATCGAGCCATAAAATATAAGAGCGATATATTAAGTCATGTCGTTTATAAAAAGATCCTGGCAATCATATGATACATTACGTCCTCCCATGATGATCCGGGAAAGATTCTGGGCGAGATTCGGAAGGCATCTCTGGAAGAAACAGGTTTTATTCAAGGCTTCGGCGATATCGTTCAATATATTCATACTTCTGATTCCATTTTCCCTGATCTTGTTCTCGATCATGGGGTATATTTTTACCCACGAAGAGGCCAAAGTGGGTATGGGTCACTATTTTGCTTACATCACCACCACCTACAACCATATGTACCAGGGTTACGCCATTTGGGTCATGTTTAGCATTTGGACACAACTATCCGAAAGTTTAAAAAATAGGAACAGAACCCATATTTTTGGTTATCGAATCACCAAAAACCTACTCATATGGGCCTGTTCCGAAGAACTAAAAATAACAAAAAGCCGATCATTCGCCAGATTATCGATC
>SLQC01000035.1 GCA_007131625.1 Balneolales bacterium
CAGAAACATCAACTCCTTGGACCCGGGTCCGATCATAATATGGTCACGATCGAAATGGACATTTTGTTTCATGGAATGATACCGGGCGACCGCATCCCTGAGTTCGGGGAGGCCCTCCACCGGCAGATAACTTTTCTGATGGGCATTGTCCCGTAGGGCTTGCTGCACCGATTCCGGCACCGGGAATGGCGACTGACCAAGGCCAAGGCGGTAGATTTTTTTACCTCCAGCCTCCAACATTTTGGATCGCTCATTGATGACCAGGGTGGCCGACGGAGATAATCCGCGGATATTAAGATTCAGATTGACATATTTGGCAAGGTGTGCAGAAGTACTCATATCCTGTTTGCTCTCGTTACATCCAAAATAAAGTTGATTTGTCTTTTTGGGCGTTCGTTTCGTTTTACATTCTGTTGATTATTGCAATGGAGTACGCGCCAATTGAAAAATTTAACCCATGAAGACGGCGCAATTTTATAAGAACTGGATATAAAAACAACTATTTGACATTATAAATCTTGCATTGTGTAAAAAAAGCTGTTTATATAGTGGTATATCCAACATGTGAATCCGATTTTTGATGTTATGCTAGAAGGCACACTGCTTTGGCAACCCACAGAGGATCAGGTTCGGAACAGCAATATGTCGGCTTTCCGGAACTGGCTGCACAAGGAGAAAGACCTCTCATTTGATTCCTATGCGGATATGTGGCAGTGGTCGGTCACCGATATCGAAGCGTTCTGGGAGTCGATTTGGCAGTATTTTGATCTCAATTCACAGCAACCCTGGCGGCAGGTCGTTGACCGGGACACCATGCCGGGTGCACGCTGGTTCGAGGGAACGGAAATAAATTTTGCCGAACAGATTGCACTTCGGTCGAAAAATACGAATATCCAGACTGGAGACAGGCATCGCGCAGAAGACCGGCATCAGGCAGGTGGCAGGCATCAGACTGAAGGCAGGCATCAGGCAGAAGACAGTCATCAGGTCAACAACAATCATCCGGTGAAGGACAAACAGCGAGCCGGTGACTGTCAGCCGGCCGGTGACAGCCATTCGGTTGACAACAATCACCCGGCAGTGATTTTCCGGTCGGAACGCCACGCCATGCGGGAAGTGAGCCGGGAAGAGCTGTTGGCAGGAGCGGCCTCATTTCAGTCTTTTTTGAAGGAATCCGGTGTTACAAAAGGTGACCGGGTGGCAGCCTGTCTGCCGAATATCCCCGAAGCGATTATGGCCTTTATCGCCGTGAGTGCGTCGGGGGCGGTATGGTCCTGCTGTTCTCCTGATTTTGGGGCGGAAAGTGCGATCGACCGGTTCCGGCAGATCGATCCGAAGGTGTTTATCACGGCCGACGGGTACTGTTATGGCGGAAAGGATTTCGACCGGATGGATCTGGTGGCCAGGGTTCAGGAGGCGCTGCCTTCGCTCGTCCGGACTGTTGTGCTGCCATTCCTCAACAGCAATCCGGTTGTCGAATCCCTGCCCAAGGCGGGGCAAACAGTGCTTTGGACCGATCTTATGAAATCGAGCCCTTCCCGTCCTTCCGGTTATTCTGCCAGTGATCTTGCTTTTATTCCTGTTCCATTCGACCACCCGCTCTGGATACTTTACTCCTCCGGCACCACAGGCCTTCCCAAACCCATCACCCATTCTCACGGCGGGATGCTGGTCGAACAG
The DNA here is from genome assembly GCA_007131625.1 of Balneolales bacterium. Lineage (GTDB taxonomy): Bacteria > Bacteroidota > Rhodothermia > Balneolales > Natronogracilivirgulaceae > SLQC01. Next base: position 1,681 of record SLQC01000035.1, read on the forward strand.
CTTAAATATCTGCATTTGCACGTGGGCCTGAAACCCGGAGACCGGTTTTTCTGGTTTACCACAACCGGATGGATGATGTGGAATGTGCTGATTTCGTCACTTTTGTGCGGTGGGACAGCGGTGCTGTACGACGGAAGCCCGGGCTGGCCGGATCTGAATGTGCTCTGGGAGTATGCCTCGGAAAGCAGGATGAGCTATTTTGGAACCAGCGCCGCTTATCTGATGGGTTCTCGGAAAGCGGGTATCGAGCCTTCGAAGCTGTATGATCTGAGTGCGCTCCGGGCGGTCGGGTCGACAGGGTCGCCTCTTCCTCCGGAAGGGTATGATTGGGTCTACCGGCAAATTGGAAAGCATATATTGCTCAACTCGACCAGCGGCGGAACAGATGTCTGCAGCAGTTTTGTTAACGGAAATCCGAATCTGCCCGTCTTTGCAGGTGAGATTCAATGCCGCACCCTCGGTGCCTCGGTGGAAGTGTTTGATGATAATGGAAAATCGGTGATCAACCAGGCCGGGGAGATGGTCATTACCAGGCCCATGCCCTGTATGCCAGTTTGTTTTTGGGGGGATGACGACGGATCCCGCTACCGGGAAAGCTATTTTGAGCATTTTCCCGGCGTATGGCGGCATGGCGATCTGATGAAAATAACCGATCGCGGTACTTGCGTGATTTATGGCCGGTCGGATGCTACGTTGAATCGGATGGGTGTGCGGATTGGCACGAGCGAGATTTACCGGGCGGTAGAGGTGAACAAACGGGTAAAAGACAGTCTCATTGTCAGTATCGAATACGAAGACGGCAGCTGGTACATGCCCTTGTTTGTGGTCGCGGCTGATGGCTATGACGATGCAGATGTAAAAGGTCAAGAAAAGGGAAAAACAACTGCTGTCGATTGCTCATCAGACCGGGAGCAGCTGAAACAGCAAATTGTCACGTTGATCCGCGAACGCCTGTCGCCAAAATTCACCCCTGACGAAATTATTTTTATTGATGAAATCCCCTATACCCTGAACGGGAAAAAAATGGAAAAACCGGTCAGGAAAATCCTGGAAGGTCACAAGCCGGAAGAAGTTGCCAGTCTGGATTCCGCCAAAAATCCCGAGGCGTTGCGGCAATTTGTTCGATTTCGACGAAGTTAGTATCTGCCAGGATAAGCCTTGTGTATGATTTTTTTGCCGGTTTGCAGGGCGGTTGCAGGCAACAAGACATCTGGCGGCGGCAGACTTCAGTGGGTATTCACCCTGCTGATTTATTGTAATTTACAAACTATATGAAGTCCTGAATAAAATCCGTATCTTATCGCCGCTCTCAGAATTCAGGGTTCTGCTGCCTGATATACTTCAGCGCATGATATTGTCATCATTCCCCGGCGTGAGCGCGTCGCAAACGACCGATTCAGTGTAAAACGACAACATTTCGGCAGAATACCCGTTATCCCGAATCTTCCATTTCACAGGCCATTTTTCCGCCTCATTTACTCTTTTTTATGCAACTTCCGATCCGAAATATCGCTATCATCGCGCATGTCGACCATGGTAAAACCACGCTCGTGGATGAAATGCTCCGCCAAAGCGGTACGTTCCGCGAAAACCAGGAGGTCGCCGAACGGGTGATGGATTCCAACGTGCTGGAACGCGAGCGCGGCATCACAATTATGGCCAAAAACACAGCAGTGAAATGGAAAGATACCAAAATTAATATTGTCGACACTCCCGGACACGCTGATTTTGGCGGTGAGGTGGAGCGAATTCTCAAAATGGTCAATGGTGTGATCCTGCTCGTCGATGCCGCCGAAGGCCCGCTCCCGCAGACCCGTTTTGTGCTGCGCAAATCGCTGGCGCTCGGGTACCAGCCTATTGTTGTCATTAACAAAATCGATCGCCACGATGCCCGCCCGGATGATGTAGTCAACGAGGTCTTTGACCTTTTTGTGAGTCTCGATGCCACCGACGAACAGCTCGATTTCCCGGTGCTCTATGCCGTCGGAATCAAAGGGTATGCCCGGAAGAATCTTTCTGACACCAATGAAGATCTCACACCATTGTTCGATCTCATACTCGATCATGTCCCTGCCCCCGAGCAGCCCGTCGATAAACCGTTCAAAATGCTCATATCCAACATTGAGTGGAATGATTACATCGGACGGATAGCAATCGGGCGCATCGAACAGGGTGAGATCAAACGCAACCAGCCGATCCTGTTGCTCCATCGCGACGGCCAGGTCAAGGAAAAATCCCGCGCCACCAAGCTTTTTACCTTTTCCGGACTCGAAAAAGTATCGGTCGATCACTGCGAGGCGGGCGATATTATCGCACTGGCAGGTTATGAAGATGCCGACATTGGTGATTCCCTGGCTTCCGAGGACGAACCGACTCCGGTAGCGTACTACGATATCGACAAGCCGACCATCGCCATGTATTTCCGGGTCAACGATTCACCGTTTGCCGGTCTGGAAGGAAAATTTGTAACCTCCAACATGATCAAGGATCGCCTGATGAAGGAGCTTCGCACCAATGTTTCACTCAAGGTCGATCCTACCGAAAATCCCGATATTTTCAAAGTATCCGGCCGGGGCGAACTGCAGCTTGCAATTCTTATTGAGACCATGCGCCGGGAGGGTTATGAATTCTCGGTATCACGACCGGAAGTCCTGATGCAGGAAATCGATGGTGTGATGAATGAGCCGGTAGAGGAGGTGATCGTAACGGTCGAAGAAGCGTACGGAAGCCGGGTGATCGAAATTCTGATGAGCCGCAAGGGATCGATGACCAGTATGTCACAGGAAATGGAGATGACCCGATTGGCATTCAAGGTTCCATCGCGCGGCCTGATCGGTTTCCGGGGTGATGTGCTCACCGAAACCCGGGGAACAGCAATGATCCACCAGCAATTTGACTGCTATGAACCGTATAAGGGCGACATCCCCGGCCGGATTAATGGTGTGCTGGTTGCGCTGGAAAACGGCAACGTCACCCAGTATGCCCTGGAGGGATTGCAGGATCGCGGGCAGTTTATCGTGGAACCGGGTAATCCGGTCTACATGGGTCAGGTGGTCGGCATCAACAACCGAACCGAAGATATGATTGTCAATGTCGTCAAGAAAAAAAATCTGACCAATCACCGTGCAGCCCAGACTTCGGATTCGGTGAAAATCTCAACCGCTAAAAAGTTGAGCCTCGAGCAGTGTATCGAATTTGTCGATGATGACGAACTGCTTGAAATAACCCCGCAAAGCATGAGAATCCGGAAAAAGCATCTGGATCCCAATGATCGAAAACGCAAGGAATGATGCCGGCAAGGATTGTGCCTGCAGCGGCCGGCTTCGCTCCGTAAGCGGCCAGGCATGCAACGGGTCAACTTTCCGGAATGCTCCGGTTTTCCTTGACAGGCAGGACAATAACTTGTAACGTTTTCGTTATACTTGAGTAAATAGCCGCTCCGTTTTTTTGTGACTCGTGGCGGCAATTTCCATGTAAGGAATATATCGGTGACAGACGATGTTGACGGATATAATTGAGCATTTTGATTCAGATATTGGCGTTGACCGGTATTACCCAAATAACAGATTTACCCTAAGCAACGAATTTGTACTATCATGCGGTCGTTTTACCGATATTGCGGCGTACCTGTTCCGGGAATTACCTTGTTATTGACAGTCCTTTCCTATTCAACTGCCACCGGTATTGTTGATGCCACTTTGAGATCGGCATCAGAAGGGGATACTGTGCTGATCCACCACTGGAATTTTAATGACATCCCGAATGATTTCGTTTTTTCCCCCACAGATCCGGAACTGCTGGATCTTTCCAGCCGCCTGTACGGTGCATTTTTATCCTACGACGGTGCCCTCTGGGACCGGGTTAATGATCCCACACCTTTAAATGCCAGAGAGGATCCCTACATTCTGGAAGACGACCGGGCGCTGCGTTTGCGAAATCCGGCCGGGGCACTGACCATAGAACTTCCGACAACGGGATATCGTGACGTAGTTTTGCGCTATGCCATAACGCGAACTTCAAACGGTGCCCGTACTCAGCAAATCGCCTATTCATTGGACGGCGGTGAAACCTATCAAACCGAGGGCTTGACGGAAACTGCTGTTTCGGTGAATGAGGATGAGTACAAACTGGTAGAACTGGATTTTTCAGGTATCGAAGGTGCGGATAACAACCCCGATTTTCAGGTCCGGCTGACGATGTCAGGCATTGGATCTGAACCGGAAAACGAAGACGGTAATCAGCGGATAAATCACGTCACACTTGAGGGTATGGTTGCACCTGACGAATTTTCCCATGATCTGATTCATCACTGGAAATTTGACAATATACCGAATATTGATGGCAGCTTCCCGACGCGTGTGGAGATCAGCGCGGGCGGCATCACGGGCGGCGAAAGTATGATTGATGGAGCCTGGATACGCTATGATGGTGACTATTGGGACCGCGTGAATGCTCCCACTCCATTCAATGCGCGGGCTATTCCCTATGATGAGGAGGATGACCGGGCGCTTCGTTTGAGAAACCCCACCGGTGATTTCACCCTGCGACTACCTACGACAGGATACCGGGATATTGTATTTCGCTATGTCGTCAAACGGACCGGCAATGGTGCTGTTGGACAGGAGATCGCTTATTCCACGGACGGCAATATCTTTGTGACCGACGAACTGCGGTTTAGTACGGTCCAGGTTGGGGAACGATACGTGCTGCATGAACTGAATTTTTACGGAATCGATGCGGTAAACGACAATCCCGAATTCACGATTCGTATTACCGGGTCGGGTGTAGGCTCTGAACCGGAAAACAGGGAAGGTAATCAGCGATTCAATCATATAACCGTGGATGCCCGCTCTCTGGATGCTTTAACCGGTGAGAATCCGGAGCAGCTGCCGGACCGGATAAGACTGGATCCGAATTTTCCGAACCCGTTTAATCCGGACACGCAGATCCGTTTTGCATTGCCGGAAGAGGGGCATGTCACACTGGAAATATTCGATATCACCGGTCAAAAAATCACTACCCTGATCGATCGTACCATGTTGGGCGGTGAGCATGTAACGGTTTTCAATGCGGATGGTCTATCCAGCGGAATCTACCTCTGCCGGCTTCAGGTAGGCGACCAGCAATTTTTACGTCGCATGACGCTATTGAAATAAGGTCAGATATCCATAAACTCGTAAAAACGAATACCTTCCAGAATGCCTGCGGCATAATTGCCTTTTGCGAAATATACCCGGCGGTTGCCCCGCAGGCTTTCGATTTCCGGACTGTGGTTGCCCACCACTATAGCCAGACGTTTGCCATACAGCATCTCATAGTCGTTACCCGAATCGCCGGACACGAGGATTTTTTCCGGGGGGATGTTCCATTTGTTGCCCATATACTGAATGGCCCGGCCTTTGGAGGCTCGCTGCGGCAAAATATCTACATAAGCTTCATGGGAATAGATCAGCTGATACCGAAGCTTTTCTTCAGTCAGCCGTTGATGGATCATGGCAATGTGGTCGTCATCCGGCTCCATCAGATAACTGATTTTGAAATCCCGTTCACCGTCGCGTCCCTGGGGCTTCAGAAAATCAAAATCCGAAAGTACTTTCTTGATCCTTTCCGGCTTCCATTGATAGGAGATATGTGAACGCCATCCCGAATCGAGGCTCAAATTTTCAAGGTTCGGACCGTAATAGATTTCGGTGCCTACCGACGCAATAATTACATCGGGGGTCGGTATATGCTTTTCTTTCAGGATCTCGTGAACAAGGTCCAGACTTCGACCGGTCGCTACCCCGAAACCGATTTTTCCGCGATGCGCTTCAATGACTTTGAGTAGTTCCCGGAGTGATTCGTCATCACCCACCAGCGTATCGTCAATATCGGTGATGAGCATCTTGTCCAGTTCAGCAAAACGCCAGCCCGGCGCCTCACTGACGCCATGTACGCCGGTAATTTTTTTGTAGTCACCGATCACACTGTCTACTTCATCGAGAAACGACTCTGCATGAGCTGTCCAGGAATAATGTTTGCGGACCCCGTTGACACCATTGTTGGAATAATCCCGCCATTTTTCCTGATCGATCAGTATCGATTTGATCGCATCCCCCAGTGCCTTGCTGTCGGTGGTATCCACTAACACGCCGTTTTTACAGTTTTTAATAATATCCTGCGGGCCACCGTCGTCAGGGGCGACAATCGGGACTCCGGCGGATGCCGCCTCGATGAGCGTAATCCCGAACGGCTCGTTGAGAGCCGAATTCACGAAAACACCCTGAAGATCGGCTGCCATTCGGAAAAGTTCCGGAACTTCAGTGGTCGGATTGTGTTTTTTGGGTAATGCCATTTCGCCGTAAAGATCGTACTTGTCCATCAACAGTAACATCTCGGTGAGAACTTCCTTCTCGTTTTCATCGAGATTGTCGATATCTTTTCTGATACCCGCAAAAATGGCCAGATTTGCGATCGCCTGAAGTTCCTTGTTTTCGCCGAAAGCAGTGACAAGACCCTGAATATTCTTCCGGCGATCCGGCCGGCAAATGGTCAGGATCAGCGGCTTGTCCTTGTTGTAGAAAAACCGCGCGAACTCCCTGTTCATTTTTTCACGGGCCTGGATGTAAGGCTCAGGTTTTTTGAATTTTTCGTCATGGTCGTAATAAAAGGGATAAAATTGCTCGATGTCGATCCCCGGTGCAATTACGGTGAATTCCGCTTTATTGCAGTTTTCGTACAGCTTGTACTGATTTATGATTTCGTGATTTGTACTCACAATGACGTGTGCCGCAGTTTGCAATACATCTTCTTCTGCTTTAATCCGCTCGTTGATGTTGAACATTTCGACCATTTGCTTTTCGGTCATTCCTTTGCTGGCCAGTGATTGCTTTTTCGACCGTCCGAGGGAGTGACCGGTGAAGACAAATGGAATCCCAAGCAGTTTCGACAAATTTTGCGCCACAAATCCTGCATCGGCGTAATGCCCGTGCAGCAGATCCGGTCTGATATTTTCCTTTTTGTTGAAGCGGACCACATTGTCCACATACTCCGATAAATGTGGCCAGAGCAACTCTTTTCGAATATACCGTTTCCCTCCGCAACGAATGCGTATAATCCGGGCTTTGTCGTTAAGCGGCTCGATCTCTCGCTTGTAGTCGGAACTGACTCGCTTGTCATCCACCAGCCGGGTAAAAAGGTCGACTTGCTTGACACGATGTAATTTGCCGAGCGCCCTGGTCAGCTCCACAACGTATTTCGTCTGGCCGCCGGTATCGGCATCCCGACCCAGCTCCAGGTTCTCTCCTCTTATCAAACCGTGTATACTGAATAGCTGCAAATGAAGTTGTATTTCTTGACTTCTTTTTGCTTTTTTTTGCTTTTTACTCAAAACTTTCCTGGTTAGGTTTTCATTCAAGGTTTAATAAATATGGTATTGCTCGAGGGGGGTCTAATATATTTAAAAAGTTCCAAACTTGCTTGAAAGAACAGATAGATGTTGGCACCACCACGTATTGGTATAACAGAATTGCAGATCGGTTTGTTTGATTGTTGGTTTGCCTGAAGTTCGACACAGATTCAGGATTCGCAGCATGGCTGAAATCTGCTGCAGAAAAAGGAACAGACACAGGTTCCGGGTAAGAAAAAGATTCAGGACCCTCCATAGGCATCATCGTCGAGGTCGTCAATATAGAATC